>NZ_JAPVZA010000004.1:0-121419 GCF_041432115.1 Streptococcus sp. 27098_8_12 | reverse complement strand
TAATCTGCTTCATATTTTTCACCTCTTAATATATGATAGCAACATTATATTCTAAAACTAAAACTCAGGCTGAGATCTCCCATATTTGGGATACTAATTTTATTTCTTTACTATATTTTAGTTTACAGCTATCCATTGTATATCCTATGGATTTACAATAGCCTTCTTTTTTGATACAATAAAAGATAGAAAGAAGGTGAGAATATGTCAAAGACGAGCATGAGTATCCGTTTGGATAGTGAGGTTAAGGAGCAAGCCCAACTGGTATTTAATCATTTAGGGATGGATATGACCACGGCTATCAACATTTTCCTTCGTCAGGCTATTCAATATCAGGGCTTACCTTTTGATGTTCGATTAGACGATCGTGGTAAGTTGCTCCAAGTAGTAACGGATGTAGAGCAAAATCGGAATATGAGTCAGCCCTTTGAATCGGTCTCAGACTTGATGGAGGACTTGCGTGCTTAAGATTCGTTATCATAAACAGTTTAAAAAAGATTTTAAGTTAGCAATGAAGCGAGGTTTGAAGGCAGAACTGTTAGAAGAAGTTTTGAATTTTCTGGTTCAAGAAAAAGAACTTCCTGTCAGATATCGTGACCATCAATTGACCAATTCCAAGCATTTCCAAGGTGTTCGGGAGTGTCATATCCAGCCGGATTGGCTTTTGGTTTACAAAGTAGATCAGGATGAATTGATTTTAAACTTGCTGAGGACAGGAAGTCACAGTGATTTGTTCTAGAAACAAAGGAGGAGAACATGAAGTTAGAAATTTTTGCAGAAGACAAACCAGCTGAAAAAGTCTTTGAGTACAAGCTAGAAGTGGCAGACAATGTGCTGCTCCTTTCCACTGCCATGCTCTCAGGAGTGATTGCTCTAGCTGGCTTATTTTCAGCCTTGAAAGATTAGATGATAGCCTCTATTTTCTTTTTGAAAATAGAGGTTTTTAAGTCCGTTCAGACCGGATAAGTGTTTTCTTTGGATCTGGATTGTGTTACAATTTTTAGTGACAAGTGTTTGTAAATAGGAAACAGAAAAACAATGGATGTTCTTCCAAAAGAATGAAACAGAGGAGAAGCGCGTGGCAAGATATTTAGTAGGTCCTTACAATAATAGTTGGAATTTTATGGATGCGCTTGAAAAAGCGCAGGATGGTGATACCATCGAGTTTGAAAATGGGTATGTCTTTCAATGGCCGACAAATAAAGTGATCGAGATCGACAAGAACCTTCATTTTGTGGGGCATGTGGTCCCAAATCCAAATGGCAATGGGCGCATGTTTAACAACACGATTGAGGCTTCCTTCCGATTTGTAGAGGGAGCTCAGGTGACATTTGAAGATCTGTGGTTTAAAGTTGGTGGGAATTATACTACCTTGCTCTTATGGAATAGCTCAGATATCACCTGTAAACAGGTCTATTTTGAAGCAACCACTCCAACAAATAATGAATTTTTTATCTATATGGATACGCATTCGAAGTTGACACTGGAAGGAGTCGGGATGAAGGTTCCGGAAAAACACCAAAGTGCCATCGGTATGTCCGCTTCGGAATTGTCTATTCGCAATTCAACGATTTTTTCTAAGATAGATCTGTCAGAAGGATCTAAATTGACCTTAGAAAATGTCCATATTGAAAAATTTGGGAATAATACCATCCATGCCAAGGACTCAGAAGTGATTGCAAAAAATTCAACGATTACAGGCGGGGATCTGGAAAAGGATTTTCCACCAGTTTGGTTGAGGAATGTCATCTGGGAGTCTGAAAACTGTAAAATTGAGCTGCCTACCGGTACTGGGGTCTGTCTTGACAATAATGTGCAATTCAATTCGGATTCGGATCGTATGACCTCCATCAATTCATTCAATAGTATGATCCGAGCTCACCAGGCTACATTTACAGAATTTTTATGCGTCTATGAAGAATCCTTTGCTTCCCTGACTGGAGAAACAACCTTCTTGAATGAGAATGCCCAAACCATTTCATTTGGAGTTTTTGATGATGGTGTGCTGATGGCTGAGCATATGATTTGTCATAAGATTGCGGATCCTAATATACGGCTTCAAGGTGGAGCTTTTGCGAAGGTGGGTACCGTGACCTATAGGCAGGGCGATGCGCGTGATCTGACCAAGGAAATCGAGGATGGATGTGACTATCTCATTGGCAGAGAAGTGGCCAAGGGCAATGCGCAAGTCGTTGCTACGGGACAGGCAATGGATGCAACGGTGGCTCCAACCACCGCAAGAGACTCTGGACCAGAGAAGAAACAAGATGCTCTTCAGGAACTCAATAGCCTGATTGGTCTTGAAAAAGTCAAACATGAGATCAAGAAAATGATCAACATGGTGGAATTTAACAAGAAACGAATCGCCAGTGGCAAGGCACCTGAAAAGCAAACCTTGCATGCTGCCTTTATGGGAAATCCTGGTACAGGGAAAACCACTGTGGCCCGTCTGTTGGGACAAGTGCTCTTTGATGCGGGTGTCCTCTCAGGGGAAGAATTCCGTTTCGTGGAAGCAACGGAGTCCGATCTGATTTCTTCGAATATTGGAGGAACGGCTGAACAGACCCAAGCCCTGCTTGAAAAAGCGCGAGGAGGCATTCTCTTTATTGATGAAGCCTATAGCTTGGATAAAAAGGACAGCGGTGCGGACTTTGGGATCGAGGCGATCAATACCATCCTCAAATTTATGGAGGACAATCGTGACGACATCATGATTATCTTTGCCGGCTATACCAAGGAAATGGAAGAGTTCTTAAAGACCAATCCAGGCCTTCGTTCTCGGGTACCAAATAATTTCATCTTTGAAGATTTCACAGGAGATGAGATTGTCCAACTAGGTGAAATGATCCTGAGCAAAGGAGACTACAAACTCGAAGACCGGGATTACTATGCGCGGCATGTTAAACGGGCTTATGATGGCTCGCTAGATAAGAGCAATGGTCGCTGGATCCGTAACCTGGATGAGCAATTGACCAAGACCATGGCAGATCGGGTGGTGGCCCAAGGTTCTGACGATATTGAGACCATCCTCAATAGCGATATTGATGCTGTCCTTAACCAAGGTAAGTATCAAGCAGGAGCCGACAAGGAAGAAGATGGGATGGCTGCCCTCAACCGTTTGGTTGGAATTGCTAAGGTGAAAGAGCAAGTTGAACAATTCGTGGCCATGGCTGAGTTCAACCAAAAACGGGCTGAACAAGGTGGCATCGTTGAAGATACGACCTTGCACTCTCTCTTTCTTGGAAACCCCGGTACAGGGAAAACGACTGTGGCCCGCATTTTGGGTAATATCCTCTTCCAAAAGGGGGTTATCAAGCAGAAGAAGTTTATCGAAGTATCCCGGAGCAATCTGGTTGGAGGCTACCAAGGTCAAACAGCCTTGAAGACGCGCGAAGTCCTAGAAAGTGCACTGGGTGGAGTCCTCTTTATCGATGAGGCCTATACGCTTTATACCGGTTTAAATGACGATTTTGGGAAGGAAGCCTTGGACGAAGTCCTCAAATTTATGGAGGATCACCGCCGCGATATCGTCATTATCTTTGCTGGTTACACGAAAGAGATGCACGACTTCTTGCAGGTCAATTCAGGTCTACAAAGCCGGATCCCAACTACATTTGATTTTGAAGACTACAGCCCAGATGAGATCGTGGAGATCGGTTTGTTAGGATTGCGTAAGCAAGGTTACCAGGTCAATGAAGCCCTTTATGGAGAGATTGTGAAAGGGAATTATATGCGTGCCAATGACCATAGTAATGGTCGCTGGGTCCGCAATCTCAATGAAAAACTCTTGCGCCAAGTATCAACTCGGGTAACCCGTGAAGGTAGTACAGACTACAATTCCATTTTGGATCAAGATTTGGAAGCTTTGAGAGAGAATAGCAGTTCAGAGCAACCCCATACCGTGGATGATCAAGGCTATGTTCTTCCTTAAGCTGAAGGAACAAGAAAAAAGAGGCTGGGACAAAAGTCCTAGCCTCTCAATTATTTTTGGATTGTCGAGCAAGACGCAGTGGTTGAGTGGGCTCTACTACGCTGATTTCATCAGCTTTTACAGCCCTACTCAACTGTGCGGAGGTGGGACGACGAAATCGAATTCTAACGAATTATCGATTTCTGTCCCACTCTCTTTTTACATGGACTTATGGTATACTAGGAGGAGATCATTCACTTATGAAGGAGAAAACAATGGTTTTACCAAATTTTAAAGAAAACCTCGAAAAATACGCTAAATTGTTAGTGGCGAACGGTATCAATGTGCAACCTGGGCATACCTTGGTCTTGAACATCGATGTGGAACAAAGAGAATTGGCCCACTTGATCGTGAAGGAAGCCTATGCCTTGGGGGCGCATGAAGTGATTGTCCAATGGGCAGATGATTTCACTACCCGGGAAAAATTCCTCCATGCACCGATGGATCGTTTGGACAATGTGCCAGACTACAAGATTGCGGAGATGAACTACCTCTTAGACCACAAAGCTAGTCGCTTGGGTGTGCGCTCGTCTGATCCAGGTGCCTTAAATGGTGTTGATGCAGAGAAGCTTTCTGCCTCGGCTAAGGCTTTGGGCATGGCCATGAAACCAATGCGCATCGCTACTCAATCTAACAAGGTCAGCTGGACCGTTGCTGCTGCAGCAGGTTTAGAATGGGCGAAAAAGGTCTTCCCAAATGCGGCGAGCGATGAAGAAGCAGTGGATCTCCTTTGGGATCAAATCTTCAAGACTTGCCGGGTATACGAAGAAGATCCAGTCAAGGCTTGGGAAGAGCATGCTGCTATTTTGAAGAGCAAGGCAGATACACTGAATAAGGAACAATTCTCAGCCCTTCACTACACTGCGCCAGGAACTGACTTGACTCTTGGCTTGCCGAAAAACCACGTCTGGGAATCTGCCGGAGCCATCAATGCCCAAGGTGAAAGCTTCTTGCCAAACATGCCGACAGAAGAGGTCTTCACAGCTCCTGACTTCCGTCGTGCAGAAGGCTATGTAACGTCTACAAAACCGCTTAGCTACAATGGAAACATCATCGAAGGCATCAAAGTGACCTTTGAAAATGGAGAAATCGTAGATATCACAGCAGAAAAAGGCGATCAAGTCATGAAAGATTTGGTCTTCAAAAACAAGGGAGCGCGTGCCTTGGGTGAATGTGCCCTCGTCCCAGATCCAAGCCCAATTTCCCAATCAGGCATTACCTTCTTTAACACCCTCTTTGATGAAAATGCCTCTAACCACTTGGCCATCGGAGCAGCCTATGCTACCAGTGTAGAAGGTGGCGCAGAATTCACAGAAGAAGAACTCGAAGCAGCCGGCCTCAACCGCTCAGACGTCCACGTTGACTTCATGATCGGCTCAAGCCAAATGGATATCGACGGCATCCGAGAAGACGGCACCCGTGTCCCAGTCTTCCGCAACGGAGATTGGGCAATATAGGGAGCAGGACAGAAATCGGTAGACGCAGTCTCGATTTCGTAGTCCTGCCCCCACACAGTTGATTAGACTGGACGAAGAACCGAAAGGTTCGAGTGCCGTCAATCAACCACTGTGCCAAGAGACAGAAATCGGTAGGCGCAGTCTCGTAAAAAAAGTAAGGTAGTAGTGATATTTCACTACTACCTTACTTTTTGTCATTTGCGCTATTCTAGAATCAAGAGGCCTTCTTTGATTTCAAATGGATTGTTTGGGTTGATGCGGTCATAGAACATGATGCCGTTGGTGTGGTCGATTTCATGTTGAACAACGATGGAGTTGTAGCCTTTGAGTTTGATGCGTTTCTTTTCCCCATCTTTTGTGAAATACTCAACGGTCACGCGGGCATGGCGAACCACATATCCTGGGACGTTGCGGTCTACTGAGAGACAGCCTTCCCCGTCGCCAAGCGCTGCATCTTGAACAGAATGAGCGACAACCTTTGGATTGTACATGACTTCTTGAAGGCTATAGGCTTCTTTTGGTGGGTTGCCATCGGCATCTTCTGGATTGGGAACCAAAACAGCGATGATTCGTTTAGAGATATCCAACTGTGGTGCTGCGAGTCCCACTCCTCCACGGAGGCCAAGTTTTTCAGCCATAACAGGGTCTTGAGAATGGTGCAAGAATTGCATCATTTTTTCACCCAGGATAATTTCCTGATCAGACAAAGGGAAGGTCACATCTTCCGCAACCGCTCGAAGTGTTGGATTTCCTTCGCGGATAATGTCATCCATATCAATCAAATGGGACGCTCTTGTAACTTTTTCAATTGCTTTCATCGTTTTACTCTCACTTTCTTTCTACCCTCCATGATAACACAAAAGAGCCTAAAATTAAAGTTATCTGTCGACGGTTTCCGCATGTTTGATGGACAAATCACTCATCCTTTTTGCATCTAAAATCGTATAGATCCGTCCTTCTCTTTGGACTAAGCCCTCTTCGATCATCTGCTTGATGACGCGGCTAAGGTGGCGGTAGCTGATCCCAAAACGCAGAGCCAGCTGATTCATCTTGGGCTTGAGGGTCCCATTTTCATCGCAATGCTCCAGAAAATGCGTAGCGAGGCGTTCCTTGACCGAATAATGAAAGTTGGCAGGAGCCAAATAGTTGATCTGGTGCAATTTCTCAGCCAAGGTCTTGGCCGTAGAGCGCAAAAAGGTTGGATCAAGCAGGAGGCGCTTCTTAAAGTGCTGGGCTGGGAGCTGAACGACTAGCGAGTCTTGGTCTGCAATGACCGATGTGATACAGACCCGATCGAGCAGGAGCTCAATCTCTCCTAAGAGTCCAGGTTTTTCTTGGATTTCAAGGATGGTGTCGCTACCGTTTTCAAGACTGTGGACGATCTTGAGCCGACCTTTGAGAAAATAAGGAATGACATCTTGTTCAGAACCTTGGCGGCAGATATAATCTCCAGCCTGATAGAGAACGAGGTCCAGCTGGCTAAGACAGTCGCCTGGAAAGATCTGGTCCAATTGGTAGTCTGTGATGATTTCCTTGAGTCTTGTAGATGGGGAAATTTTTTTCATCTCAATCTCCTAAAATAGGACAAATGTCCTGTTTTTCTATTTCTAAATCGATTATACTAGGATTCTATTGAAAATACTAGTTTGAATCTTTCCTAAAAAAAACTAGTAAAGTCAAATGTTACCAGTAAAGTGTAGGAAATAAAAAAATGAAAAAAACAATGGAAAGAATCAGTCTCTTGAGCTTGTCGCTCATGCTGATCTCATCTTTTTCAATTACAGCCGGTTTGCCAGCTATGAAGGCCTATTTCAGCCAATTCGGATATTCAGCAGGACAGGTGGAACTCTTGGTTTCCCTGCCGGCCTTTGCGGTTGTGGTCATGCTCTTTTTAAATAGCCTGATCGAGCGGTGGATGAGTGAGCGCCAGATGATTGTCGCAGGGCTCTTGCTCTTTTCAACTAGCGGCCTTGTGCCTTTGGTCGTGCAGGACTATCCTCTCATCTTTCTGAGTCGTTTTCTCTTTGGTTTGGGGACAGGAATGATCAATGCCAAGGCTATTTCGATTATCAGTGAACGCTACTCAGGCAATGACAAGACTCGGATGCTGGGCTATCGGGGGTCTGCTGAAGTGGTGGGTTCTGCCATCTTGACTTTTATGGTGGGACAACTCTTACCCCTAGGCTGGCCAGCGATCTTTGCTGTATATGGAGGTGGTTACTTGATTTTACTCCTCTATATCCTTTTTGTCCCCTATCCTAAGGGGAAAAAACAGGCTAGCTTGAAGGAGAAAAAGAAAGGTTCCGCACGCCTTCGCTCCCCTCAATGGCGTTTTAGTCTGATGCTAGCCGTGATTGCTGGTATCATCATTTGTTTCAATTCCATCATTAGCCTGCGCGTGCCGGATATCATTGTTGACGCTCGTATGGGAACAGCGACAACAGCTGGAACAGTCCTAAGTCTGATGCAATTGACAGGGATTGTAGCGGGAGTGGGCTTTGCTAGTTTGACACATGTTTTCAAAAAGAACTTGCTCATGATCATGTGCTTTGGTTTCGGTCTAGCGTTAGCCTTGATTGGCTTGTCTGGACAGCTGTGGAGCCTGGTTCTAGGAACCCTCTTGGCAGGATTTACCTACAGTACAGGAGTAACCAGTATCTTCTATCACTTATCTGAAAAAATTCCGACTAATCTTCTGAATCTTGCGACCTCGCTTGTCTTGATTGGCTGCAATCTTGGATCAGCCGTCTCTTCTTTCTTCATCCAGTTGGTGACGCCACTAGCTCCTTCCAATCATCTGCTCTTTGTCTGGATTGGTGCTTTGATGCTCCTAACAGGAGTCTTCGCCTCACAATTACTAGCACGAACGAAATGATTGAAAAATCATTTCGTTTTTTTAATTCAATCTATTGCGTCCTGTCACTAGCTCGTGTTATTATAGGAGGAGTGTGAAAAAAAGAATAGTTTAAAGGAAAAAATAATGAAAAGAATCATGGAGAAAGTGAGTATTCTTGCGCTTTCATTTATATTGACGACTTCGTTTTCGATTTCGAGTGCGCAGTCGGCCATGTTTGCCTATTACAAGGAAATTCCTCACAGCATGATTGAGCTCTTGGTCTCGCTTCCTTCTGCAGGGATCATGGTTTCACTCATTTTCAATAAATGGATTGGGCGACTATTTTCAGAGCGTCAGATGATTGTGATAGGCCTAGTCGCTTACGCTCTATGTGGCTTTATTCCCTTAATCAGTCCAGCTTATCCGGTTGTCTTTTTGTCTCGGATTATTTTCGGGATGGCGGTTGGCTTACTCAATGTTTCTGCCATTGCCATTATCAGTGAGCGCTATAAAGGAAAAGAACGTGTCCAAACACTTGGCATTCGTGGCTCTGCAGAAGTTGTCGGGACAGCAGTTCTGACCTTTGGGGTTAGCCTTTTGATCCGCTTTGGCTGGCAGGCTGCCTTTCTCGTCTATGGAATCAGTATTCCTATCTTGCTCTTGTATCTCTTATTTGTCCCTTATGGTTCGAAAACAGTGGATGCAGAGGAGAAACATCGGAATGATCAAATGACAGCTAGTCAATGGCGGACAGCGCTTGGCCTAGCAGTCGTCGCGGCGTCAATCGTCTTGTCTAATGTCATGATAACCATCCGGATTCCAAGTGTAGTGGAGCAAGTTGGTCATGGCACTGCCCAAACTGCAGGGCTTATTTTAGCAGCCATGCAATTTGTTGGAATCTTGGCAGGTTTGGCCTTCTCGCCCTTGACCCAACTATTCCGCGATCGTTTATTATTAGTTTCGGGAGTAGCTTTTGGTGTGGCCCAAATGTTGATCGGGGTCTCTCCAAATCTCTTGATTCTTGCCCTTGTAACCATTGCTTCTGGCTTCGCCTACAGTGTGGCTTTGACAACAGTTTACAATGTCTTATCTGATAAGATGCCAGCAGGGGTCTTGAGCCAGGCAACGTCCATTGCGGTTTTGGGATGTAGTACAGGTTCGATCGCAACGACCTTTGTCCTTAGTCTATTAGGGACGATCTCATCTGCTCCAGTCTTCATTTTTGGATTTTCTGGTATCCTCATGATCCTGGTTTCCTTTTTTGGCCTTTGGATTGTGCGAAAGAGCGGGAAGTAATTATGCGGCTAGATAAATTTTTAGTGGATTGCGGCGTGGGGAGCAGGACCGAGGTCAAGCAACTCCTCAAGCAAAAGAAAATCGCAGTGAATGGAAAAAAAGAGACAGCAGGGAAGCTACAGATTGATCCAGACAAGGATCAGGTGACCTTTATGGGGGAAAATCTGGTCCATGAAACCTTTGTGTATTATCTGCTCAATAAACCAGCTGGGGTCATCTCAGCGACTGAAGATGACCATCACCAAACTGTGCTGGACTTATTGGATGAGACAGCCCGTCACAAGGAAGTTTTTCCTGTCGGGCGCCTGGATATCGATACCCATGGCTTGCTCCTTTTGACCAATAATGGCAAGCTCGCCCATGCCATGCTTTCGCCAAAGAAGCATGTGTCGAAGATCTACCGTGCCCAGGTGGCTGGGATCATGGATGAGGCAGATGTAGCCCGTTTTGAAGCAGGCATTGCCCTCAAAGATTTCACGACCTTGCCCGCGAGATTGCAGATCGTAGAGGTGAATGAGGCAAATGCCAGCTCCTACGTCGAAATCGAAATCGCTGAAGGAAAATTCCATCAGGTCAAGCGCATGGTCGCTGCCTGTGGCAAGGAAGTGGTGGATTTAGAGCGTATTTCTATGGGTCCTCTAACGCTAGATCCAACTCTTCAATTGGGAGAATGGCGGAGGCTCCATCCTTCTGAACTCAAGTCCCTAGAGGTCTTCGGAGTTCCCTTATAAGCAAAAAACCAAGCAGTCTGATTCCTACAGACTGCTATTTTTTATTTGTTTCAAAAAAATGTACTTAAAATACAAAAAGCATATATATTAGCTTGTCTTCTCAAAGTAAATCGATTATAATGAAAAAAGATAGGTTGTGTAAAAAATCACAATATGTAGTGATAATTTTTCGACTCACATACCTTATCTAGTAAACGTAGAAAAAGGAGAAAAATCGTTTATGAAAAAGTGGCTCTATTCTGTTGTGACAACAGTTGCCCTATTTTTACTAGCGGCTTTAGGATTTGCCAAACCCAATAGTCCAGCTAAAGTCCATGCAGATACGATCAATGATGTTGTGACATCTGTAAACATCTCGAAATCAACTGGTGGAGCGATTACAGATCCACTCGGTGTTTGGGAGAGTTTTCAAGTTGAAGCAAACTTTGTGTTGCCAAATGGACGTGTAAAAAAGGGAGATCAGACCGTTATCCAACTTGGAGATGGCTTTAAGGTCTTTGAAACGGACACCATTGACCTGCTGGATCCAAGTGGTCAAAAAGTTGCGACAGCAACGGTAGACGATCAAAGAAAGGTCATCACAGTAACCTATACAGACTATCCTGAAAGAATGGCCAATGTGACAGGGAAACTGCGTTTCTTTGCGCGTGTTGACCACCAAGTCGTCAAAGGACAAAAGACACTTGATTTTACTCTTACGATCGATAAGAAAGTGATTTCAGGTGGGAATATCGATTACAAAGGGGTCAATCCAGGTGAGAATCCTCCTACTCCAGAAGTCTTTAGCAAATGGGGTTGGACCAACTCAGATGATAAATTAAAATTGACCTATACCTTGAACATCAATCAAGGCCACACAGCCCTTCATAATATTGACATTAAAGACCAATTGGCCTTTACAGATGGGAAGATCAAAGCAGATTCTGTCAACATCCATACAGGAACTTGGCAGGTCAGTGATGAAGATGGGGCTTATCATTTAAAAGATACCACAAATGTCACGAAGAATTATTCTCCTGTTGTCAGCGCTGATGGTCGTTCTCTAACGATTCATATTGGCGATCTAGCTCCTGAACAAGGGATGACTGTTCGCTATGATGTCTATCTGGACAAGGTTCCAGCCATCAATACATCCTTTAAAAACAATGCTAGCATGACAGCTACAGAAATCAAGGAACAAAATAAGGTTGCAGACATTCTGTATCAGTTCCTTGATGGAAAATTCAATGGTGAGAAATACTCCTTCACCATTCACAAAAAAGGTGAAAATGGTCAAGCGCTTGCCGGTGCCGTCTTTGCTGTGACAGCAGATGATACTGGTGAGCAAGTGGGAACCATTACGACAGATGAGAATGGTGTTGGCACCATTACTGGCTTGATCAAACAAGCTTATACGGTTCAAGAAATTCAAGCTCCAGCAGGTTATGTTCTCTCAGAAGAACCTATCAAGATCAGCAAGGATGATTTTGGAAATGACCTTGCGATTACTCGTGATGTTGTGAACCAAAAAGAAAAAACAAGCGTTGCTGGCCAAAAGACATGGAATGATAATGACAACCAAGATGGCAAGCGTCCATCAAAAATCACAGTCAATCTCCTAGCAAATGGTGTCAAAGTCGCTTCTAAAGAAGTGAAACCAGATGCTACAGGAACTTGGGCTTATCATTTTGATAATCTCGATGTGGTCGATGATGCTGGCAATGTCATTGCCTACACTGTTTCAGAAGAACCTGTTGAAGGCTATGAAGCGACTATTGAAGGAACCAATATTACCAACAGTCGGACACCAGAAGTTGTTGAGATTCCAGTAACGAAAGTTTGGAAAGACAATGATAACCAAGATGGCGTTCGTCCTGACAAGGTCACTGTTCGTCTCCTTGCAGATGGTACAGAAGTAGCTAGCCAAGAGCTAAGTGCAGCGACTGATTGGAAGACAGTCTTTACCAATCTTCCAAAATACAATCACGGCAAACAAATTGTCTACACAGTCACAGAAGACACAGTAGCCAATTACTCTGCTGCGATTGATGGAACAATCATTACCAATAGCTACAAGCCAGGTAAAACCAGCGTTACTGTTACAAAACGTTGGGAAGACAACAATGACCAAGATGGCAAACGTCCAAGCGCCATTAAGGTACAGCTCTATGCAGATGGCAAAGCTCAAGGAAAAGAAGTGGAACTTTCTGCTAAAAATAACTGGACCCATACCTTTAGCAATTTGCCTCTAAAAGCGAAAGGCAAAGAGATTCAGTACCTAGTGAAAGAAGTTGGAACAGTCAAAGGCTATACTAGTACGGTCGATGACAGTAACAAGGGAAATGTAGTGATTACCAATAGCCGCACACCAGAAGTAACAGAAGTAGCGGTCAAGAAGATCTGGGATGATGCAGACAATAAAGATGGTCTTCGTCCTGAAAAAATCACAGTTCGTCTCCTTGCGGATGGTCAAGAAGTAGCTGTAAAAGAAATCACAGCTACTGATAATTGGCAGGCAAGCTTCACGGATCTACCTGTATACAAGGAAGGTAAGAAGATTGCCTACACGATTACAGAGGATCCAGTAGCAGGTTATATAAGCAACATTGATGGTTTCACGGTAACGAATCGTCATACACCACCAACAACACCTCCTACCACACCACCAAGCACACCACCAAGCACACCGCCAACGACACCGCCTACAACCCCACCAACGACACCGCCAACAACACCTCCTACAACTCCACCGACGACACCACCAACAACGCCGCCAAGCACACCGGAAAAACCAGAAACTCCAACTACACCAAAAGAAGGAAAGAAAAAAATTCTTCCATCAACTGGTGAAGTTGTTGCTTACGGATTGACCATACTCGGTGCCCTCTTAGCAATTTTTGCTTTGGCTTTGCTCTTGCGTGGTAAACGGAAAGAGAAATAAGCTTCATACCGATAAAAGGCAAATATCCTAAAAGATATTTGTCTTTTTGAATAAGTTGCTTGAAGAATGATCCATCAAACTGTCCAAATTCCCAAGGTTCTTTTTAGAAAAGTGAAAAGCTCCTCTCAAAGGAAACATAAGTGTTTGACAGAAAGATGAAATCTTGGTAGAATAAGAAAGTCGAATAGACAACTAACTCTTTCTTGGTAGCAGGATATGCCAAACCTGCCACTCGGATAGAGCATAAAGAAAAGGAGCTTATCATGGCAATCTCAAAAGAGAAAAAAAATGAAATCATTGCACAATACGCACGTCACGAAGGTGACACTGGTTCAGTAGAAGTACAAGTTGCTGTCCTTACTTGGGAAATCAACCACTTGAACGAACATATCAAACAACACAAAAAAGACCACGCTACTTACCGTGGTTTGATGAAGAAAATCGGTCGCCGTCGTAACTTGTTGGCTTACCTTCGTACAAACGACGTTAACCGTTACCGTGAGTTGATCAACTCTCTTGGACTTCGTCGTTAATTCAAGATACAAAGGCCGTCAAAAGCACAAAGCAAAAATAGGAAAATTGACGAAGAAGCTTCAGCTTCTAGGAGATTTTATCTTTTTTGCCAAGTGCTTAGGCCGTGTTCAATTGAATACAAAAAAAGTTACTCTATTATAGGGTGACTTTTCTTTTTCACTAGAATTATAGTACAATCTTCGGTTCGTCGCCTTGTCTAGAAACGTTCTATCCAGCAAGAATGGAGCTCTCTGGATTCAGGGGGCTGTTTTCTTGTCTTTTCCTTATCGAACAAGATCCATCATTCTGAGGAAGTCGTTTTGTTTGACAGATGTAATATCTAGAGTTACAATTGATGCATCATAAGAAATAGAGGTTATCGATATGATTGAAATTACATATCTAGACGGTGCAAAACAAGAAAGAGTCATGCATTTTGATTCCTACGAAGAGTTTGAACGCTCCCAACAAGCCTGCTTGATTGGGGTAGCAGATTTTTATCCTGTTGTGAAACTGACCTATAATGGGCATGAGTTGGATTACCAAGGGACTTACGGAGATGTTTTCTTCTATTTAATGAAGCAAGATTTGACCCAGTACCAAAACTAAAGGAGAAAGAAAATGGCAAAAGCAATTACAGACGCAACATTTGAAGCAGAAACAAAAGAAGGCTTGGTCTTGGTAGACTTTTGGGCAACCTGGTGTGGTCCATGTCGCATGCAAGCTCCTATTTTAGAAAAATTATCGGAAGAACTTTCGGAAGATGAGTTAAAAATCCTAAAAATGGATGTGGATGAAAATCCAGAAACAGCTCGTGCTTTCGGCATTATGTCCATCCCAACCTTGCTCTTTAAAAAAGATGGACAGGTTGTTAAACAAGTAGCAGGAGTGCATACCGCAGCGCAAATTAAGGCCATTGTGGCAGAGTTGAGTTAAAAAGCAAAAAAGCTAAAGAGGAATGAACCTTCTTTAGCTTTTTTTTTGAATTTTATTCTCCCAATTCTGCACTGTAGGCAATGATTTGATCCACAGTGTCTGAAAGGAATTGGATGGTATCGCGAAGTGGTTTGTCGGTTGAGATATCTGCTCCGATAATCATGGCTGACTCAAGTGGGGTCTTGCTACCACCTGATTTAAGGAGATCTAGCCAATCTTTGGCTCCGTTTTCAGAGTCCTTCAAGTGCAGGTAACCTGCTGTTGAGATAACCAAGCCAGCTGAGTAGGTGTAGCTGTAAAGTCCCATGTAGTAGTGGCTTTGGCGCATCCATGTTAGAGCTGCATCGTCATCGATTTCAACAGCGTCTCCCCAGAATTCGGTCAAGACTTCCTTCATGATGCTGTTGAGCTTGCTAGCGCCGAAGGTTCCACCTTCTTCAATCAGGGTGTAGACCTTGCGTTGGAAAGCTGCTTCTAGCAAGTGGGTGATGAAGTTGTGGAAGTAGGTGTCTGTCAAACGGTGAGCTAGGGCAAAGCGTTTTTGACGAGGATCGTCAAACTGGTGTTCCAAGTAGTCGCTAAGGAGGAGTTCATTAAAGGTAGAAGGAGCTTCCACATAGTAGGTCGACATGTGGGCGTTGAAGTAGCTTTGGTTGTTGTCTGAGAAGATGAATTGACCAGAGTGTCCAATCTCGTGGATCAGGGTATAAACATCGCTCATCCGTCCTGTCCAACTCATGAGGACATAAGGATGGACACGGTAAGGATCGGCTGCATAACCACCAGAATCCTTGCCTTCATTGGCCGCAAAGTCGACCCAACGTTCGGTTTGGTAGCGGGCGATTTCGCGGGAATATTCTTCGCCAAGAGGTTCCACGGATTTCATGACCAAATCATAAGCATCATCAATGGTAACATCTGGGTTGAGCGCACTGTCCAAGTCCAACTTCCAATCAGCAAAGGTCATTTTCTCAAGGCCGTTGACCTTGGCCACGTGTTTGAGGAATTTTTGAGCTACTGGAGCGAAATCCTTCATGATCAGGTCAATCTGACGATCAAACATGGCACGATCCACTTCCTGCTCAGCTAAGAGATAGTCAAATACGGAATCGTAGCCTCGCATATCTGCGATTAGTTTTTCAGATTTGACTTGGGCTAGATAGGTAGCAGCAGCCGTGTTTTGGTGCTTGCGGAGACCTTCTGAGAAGGAACGAAAGGCTTTTTCACGGACTTCCGCATTCTCATGGTTTTGGTAGAAGTTTTCATAGGTGACAAAGCTATTCTTGTAAACTTTTCCATCTACTTCAAAATCAGCCATTTCAAAGTCACCTGCCCGCATCTTGGTATAGATGTCTTGCGGTCCGTAGAAGACTTCACCAAGGTTGGTCAGAGTTTTTTCCACATCAGCTCCCAAGTAGTGAGCTTTTTTGATTTTAGCCTGACGAATGGCAAAAGTGAGGTGAGGGAGTTGTCCGAGACGTTCAAGGACTTCTTCATCCGCTTCTACCAAAGCATCGTCAAAGAAGGAAAGTTCAACGCTGGCCCAAGTTTCGAAATCCATCCCTGCTTGGGCAATTTCCGCAAAAGTTTCATCGCCAAAGTCCGTCGTTTGGGGCATAAAGCTGTAGTTGCCAATGTGGCTGAGTTGGATCTGAATTTGTTCAAAGACTGTAAAGGCAGCTTCAAAGTCTTCAAAGGTGTGGAGGTTGCCTTTGTAGTTACGGACAAATTCATTGATTTCTTCACGTGTTTTTTCAATGGCACGCAAGAAGTCTTCCTGGTCTTGGTAGAGGGCTGTGAGGTCCCAGAGTTCGTTCTCAGGAAATTCAGAACGTTTTTTTAATTCCATAGTGTTCTCCTTTTGATCAAATAACTATACTAAGTATATCAGAAAAAAGGGCAGAAACATAGAGGGAGAGGGGAAAATGCTTGTGTAAAAATCTTGAAAAGAGCTGGAAAAAAGTTAAGATTAAAAAACTTAAGTTTAACCACTATATTTAGGTAAGGCATGGATTGGAATTTCGCTGATATACTTAGTACATCAGAGTATTGCATTTCATGCAATACTCTGATATACTTAGTACATCAGAGTATTGCATTTCATGCAATACTCAACACTAATGGCTCTAAAGAATATAAGGATTGCTTAATAATTTTTTGTGGCAATTCTTATATTCAAAATTTTAGTAAAATGTTGCTAATTAGTGATAGAGGAGGTTATTAATGGAAACAAGAGAAGAAATTGTCTCTAAATTAGAACTCATTCGTGAGAATATATTGGGATTTATTCAAGCCCGTTCACGTCAAGTTACACTTGTTAATCAAATGAGAACAGCTAAATTGATTCAACAAGATGAATATAACGAAAACACATTGTCTCATAAATCCCTCAAGCTTGCTTTTTCAATTATGGTATTTTCAAGTATTTCGATACTATTAGGGGATTTATTGTATGTCATCTTACTTGGTGCTGTGAATCGATTAATCGGTGATATTATCTTTGAAGTTTTGTTCTTATCAGGATTTTTATTTCTATTATTTCGTCGTATGAAAGGTTCAAAGGATAGCTGGATTTATCCAGCGACACTGATTATGGGAGGGATCTTACTTGTATTCCCTCTACGTTTGCTTTTGACTCCTAATCCTATAACATTAATTCTACTTGGAGTGTCAATTGTAGCCACTTATTTTATCATTCAAAATAAGCTGGAATTAATGATTGCGTTTGTGAATAAAGGTATTCGTAATAAAAATGAACAGCATTTAAGAGATTACCAAGCAGTGGTTGCAGAAAATCAACGATTAGAATTGGCCTATCAGCAAGAGGGACGTTTGATGGAAAATTTCCGGAATCAAGCTGTAGCAATTGGTCAAGGATGGTACCCTAAGGATTATTACGCACTAGATGCAGTGAATTATCTAATTCACGCGTTTAATAACTTTAAAGCAGATAACATAAAAGAAGCGATTAATTTATATGATACATATTTAGACCGAGAAGCACGTCGAGCCTTTGAGGCAGAGATGATCGAACTTGAGAAAGAGCAGATTATTAATCAAGAACGGATGATCAAGCTTCAAGAACATGCAAATATTTTAAGTGCAAGACAAATTGCAGAAACACAAGAAGCGGCTGCTGCATCACGTGCTGTAGCAAGTGAACTTGAGAATATTCGTTATGGAAGATAAAAAATCCGGAAAATATAGGTAGGAAAGTAAATAGAAGGGATATAATTATGAATAAATCAACAAAGAAAAGTATTGCTATCGGTGCTACTATTATTGCTGCAACTGCTGTAACTTCAGTTGTACAAGCTGAGGAAACGACAGTTGCTCAACCGCATACAGAAACACCGGTAACTACTTCAAATATCGATAAGACTGCTGAGGTTACAAAAGAGGTAGTCGATACAGCAAGAGAGAAAGCTGATGAAACGGCTAAACAAGTAACGGAACAAGAAAAGGTTGTCAGTGTGGCAGATCAAAAGGCTAAAGAAGCTGAAGCTGCTGAAGAAACGGCTGCAGCAACCTATGAAAAAACAAAAGAAGTTGCGAAGGAAGCAACCCCTGAAAATATTGCCAAAGCTGAAGAAGCCATTAAAACAAAAGAGGCTGGGGTAAAATCAGCTGAAGAAAGTGTAAAAACGGCTGAAGAAGGTGTGAAATCAGCTGAGACAGCAGAAGCTGAATCAGAAAAAACTTATGAAGAAGCTACTAAAAAAGTAGAAGATGAAAAAGCAAAAGTCGCATCAGCCAAGGAAGAAGTTAAGAAGGCAGAACAAGCTCTAAATGAAACAACATTGACCAGAGCACAAGAAACAGTGACGATTGCGGGGAATAAAGTGAAAGATGCTGAGTCTGTGAATAAAGCAGCTCAAGACGAATTGACTCGCGCAAAAGACTTCGACGCATCTCGTCAAGCTAAAATTGATGAAACAAAATCAGCTCTCGATAAAGAACGCACTGAAAAGAACGTTCCTGCGCTTGAACAAGGTCTCGCTGATGCAAAAGCTAACGTAAAAGCAAAAGAAAAAGCTCTCGCTGAAACAAAAGCTAAAGCAGGTGTCGCTCAATCTGAAGTCGATGAAGCTCAAAAAGCACTTGACGAAGCAAACGCGGCTTATCAAGAAAAAGTTGCTAAATTGCAACAAGACGAAGCTCTCCGTAAAATTGTCATTCCTGCCGAATACGCAAAACATGACATTAAGGATTACGCTTGGTTCATCTCTCATGCAGATGAATTCATGAAATTGCAACCTGAAATTAACTGGGATGCCTACAACAAAACAGCTCTTGGAACAAACAAAGATAAAGTTGACCTTGAAAACCTTACAGCGGCTCAACGTAAAGAAATTGCTGAATTCGTATCTCAAATGTTGAACGACCTTAACCAACAATACTGGTCTCAACGCGAACCGGGTAAAGCACACACACCAATCCAATTAACAGTTGGTGGTCAAGAATTTGCAGACGCTATCGCGCGTGGATACTCTAAGTTCTACGCAGACAACGGCGGAACACCTGACAAATTCAACTTCGCTAAAAACTGGGGTCACCAATACTCAGTTCTCCGTCCGTATAACGCAGCTGAATCCCTCGGTGGACTTTTGCCTGAATGGCACAAAGAAAACATGGGTGGATACAACATGTTGAACTTGAAACAAGACATCGCAAACGTTATTCGTAAAATGATGTTCGCAGATGGTGACCAAGCAAACGGTCATACTAAACACTTGATTTCACTTGAAGGTACAGGTATCGGATTTAGCGTAAGCTCAGGTTCTGTTCACATCTTGTCAACAAACCGTCCAACAAACCAAGACAAAGGTGACTACATCAGCACTGACGCTGAATACAAAGCATCTTTAACATCATCTGTTGAAGCAGAAGAACAAGCGCTTCAAGCAGCTAAAGCTAAGAAAGCAACTGCTGACCAAGTAGTTAAATCTGCTGAGAACGACCTTGCTTCTGCAAAATCAGCTCAAGTCGACGCTCAAACAGCCTTGAACGCGGCTCAAAACGCTATCGCGAAAGCTCAAAACGCATACGACGATGCTCTTGCTGTAAAAGAACAAACGCCTGACGCTCAAGCTAAAGTGAATGAAACAGCAAAAGCTCTTCAAACAGCTAAAGATGAACTCGCAACAGCTAAATCAAATCTTGCAAACTTGCAACAAGTTCGTGCACAACGCGAATCTGAATTGAAAGACGCTAAAGCTAAATTGATTGCTCAAGAAGAAGCTCTTAAAGTAGCTCTCAAATCAGCAATCGATGCCGAAAACGATTTGAAAGCAAAAGGTCTTGCAACAACTGAAGCTAAAGCTCAAGTTGAACGTGCTAAACAAGCTGTTAAATCAGCTGAACAAGCAGTAAAAGAATCAAAAGATTATCTTGAATTGCTTAAGAACGCACCTGTGAAACTTGCCGAAGCTGAAAAAGTATTGACTGAAGCTAAGGCTAAAACAGCTGAAGCTAAAGCAACTCTTGAAACTGAAATTGCAAAACTCGAAGCTTTAAAATTGAAAGCAAAAGCGTCTCAAGAAGATTACAAACGTGTCTTCGAAGCTTACCAAAAACTCGTTCAAGCAAAACAATTGGAAGAAACAATTCGTCGTGAACAAGAACGTATCAAACACGAAAACGAAACTCGTCGCAACGAACCAGTTCGTCATGAATCTACTCAAAACAAAGTAATCAAGACAACTACTCCAACTGCAACAGTAACACCTGGTGCAATCACACCAGCAACACCTCAAGTTAAACAAACTAAACAAGCAAACACTAAAGAATTGCCATCAACTGGTGAATCTACAAGTGCACTTGGACTTATGGGCGTAGCTATGATGGCTCTAGGTCTTGCTGGATTGAAACGCAAACGCGAATCAAAATAAAAATTCTATTTAGGCTGGGGAAACCCAGCCTAAAATGATATAATTTTAAGAAAAAGATTGTTAAATGGGGAATTCTTTATGAAAAAGGTTATGATTTCACTACTGGCGGGTGCGTCCGTTCTATCTTTAGTGGCATGCACGCCCAAACGTTATGAACGCCAAAGCAAGCCAAAGACAGCAACGTCATCATCGGTTAAAAAAGAAAAGAAGGATACAGGTCAGAAGTATTATCAAGAGGTTTTGAAGCGGTATGCTAAGTATGATACAGCTCTTAAAAATGGGGATAAAACAGGCCTATTTGAGGAATTAGGCAAATTACAATCGGGTTCAGAAGAAAATATCTATCTGGATGCCTTGGAACGCTTGGGAACTCCCGTAACTTTCCAATACGCTTTTACAGACTTGAACCAAGATGGTGTGGATGAGCTCTTGGTGTCTAATCAATACACGGGAAACAAACAGTATGTTTCTGCTATCTATTACCTCAAGGGTCAAAAAGCTGAATTGCTCCATACAGCTTATACAGCTGCGGTGGGCGGTTATCGCTCCAGTTTAGATGTTTTTGACAATGGGCAAATCGTCTATGCGACTTGGCAATCTGTGAGCCCAGACCGGGAATTGACCCTTTATTCGCTAGGAAAAGGGGAAGCCAAGGAAGAAAAGAAAGCAACCATTCAAATTGGTGGGGACCAAACGGCAGAACAAGCTCTTGGGATTTCAGCCAAGCAGTTGGACCTCAGTAAGCTGGACTGGAAAACTTTTGAAGGTTCAGGGGATTCCAAATCAGCAGCAAAATCGGAAGAGAAAAAATCGGAAAGCTTCCAAGTACAAGTTAGCGTAGCTGATCTTCGTATTCGAAAAGAACCATCTACTTCAGCTCCATCTGCGGGAATGATCGCAAAAGGAACTCACACCATTACGGAAACCGTAGAGGCGGATGGTCATACCTGGGGCAAATTAGAATCTGGACAAGGCTGGATTGCCCTTGACTATACAACGCGGGTGGATGGTTCTAAATCAGCCAGCTCAAGTAAGAAAAGCAGCGGAATGAACATTCAAGAAACTCAGAACGGTGATTTTTCAAGTATTGCAGGGACCTGGAGAAATGGGAAAGGTTGGACACTGGTGTTTGATGGAGCTGGATCGGCAGATCAGGTTTTCCTGAATGGTGAAAGTATGGTGGTTAATCGAATTCAACCAACGGATAATCACCTTAGTGGAGGTTTCGCCAATCCTAAGTATAAGGTTGGTGGTGCAATTATAAGATTTATTCCGGCAGGAACTTCTCTACCTGTATACGTTGAACAGATAGCAGATCCTTCGGATATCGGAAAAGATCGCATTTGGACAGGTCAATCAGCAGGGTGGGAAGCAAGCGACTTCTTCTACCGTGTGGACTAAAGGGGTGCTACTATGAGAAAACTGATAATTTCATTCCTAACAGGTGCTTCTATTCTTTCTTTAGTTGCCTGTGCTCCCAAACGTTACGAGCGCCAAAGCAAACCGAAAACGGCAAGCTCTTCGTCGGTCAAAAAAGAGAAGAAGGATACAGGTCAGAAGTATTATCAAGAGGTATTAGATCGCTATAAATCTTATGCGGTTGCCATTAATAATAAGGACCAAACAGCTTTACAAAATGAACTAAAGAAGATTGAAGCAACTTCAGAAGAATATGCGTATGTCTTTAACCTTCAAACACTTGGAAGCACCAATGAGTGGCAATATGCTTTTGAAGATCTTAATCGTGATGGTAATGACGAACTGCTGATTGGGGATGGCAAAACGATCGCTGCGGTGTATTATTTGAAAGATAACCAGCCAACCTTGCTCCATGTAGCCTATGTGGCTTCTGCAGGTGGCTATCGCTCTAGTTTAGAAGTTTTTGACAATGGGCAAATCGTTTATGCTACTTGGCAATCCCTTAATCCAGAAATGGAATTAACCCTTTATTCGCTAGGAAAAGGGGAAGCCAAGGAAGAAAAGAAAGCAACCATTCAAATTGGTGGAAAGGAAACAGCAGAGCAGGCTCTTGGGATTTCAGCCAAGAAGTTAGACCTCAGTAAGCTAGACTGGAAAAAATTTGATGGTTCAGGGGATTCCAAATCAACAGCTAAAGCAGAAGAGAAAAAATCAGAAAGCTTCCAAGTACAAGTTACCGTAGCCGATCTTCGTATTCGAAAAGAACCGTCTACTTCAGCTCCCTCAGCAGGAATGATCGCAAAAGGTATTCACACCATCACGGAAACCGTAGATGCGGATGGCCATACCTGGGGCAAATTGGAATCTGGACAAGGCTGGATTGCCCTTGACTATACAACGCGTGTGGATGGAAATGCCGAATCAGCTCCTGCCCCTGCCAAAACAAGCACTGGGATGAATCTGGATGAAATCAAAGCTGGAAATTTCTCAAGTGTAGCGGGAGTTTGGAAAAATAAGTACGGTACGAGCATTGAGTTTGATGCGCAAGGAATTGTGAAGGTCAATGGTAGTGCTGTTAATGGTGTTCAATTTTCTGGTTTTTACTTCAAGGAGGGTAATCTACACGGAGTTAGTCGGATGCCTGGGGCAACGAATGAAACGCCTATTCTTTTCATTCCTTCAAGAGAAGGTGGCAGTGAATCCATTTACTGGAGTAAGAGTGATGCTACGAATGGGAACGATTTGTACTACCGTGTGAACTAAAAAATAAGGATACAAACATGAAAAAAATTGGAACATATTTACTAGCTGCAGCCCTCTTGCTTTCCCTAGCAGCCTGCGCCCCAAAACGCTATGAGCGTAAGCACAGTCCAGTAGGAGCTTCATCGGTCAAAAAATCATCTGACAAGGCGCAAGAAAAAGAACAGTCAGAAGAAGCTAAGTCAGATGAGCATGATAAAGAAGCCATTGGGACCTTGTCAAAAGCGGACCAAGCGGATATCTACTCGATCATTGAAAACAGTGCGTCTTTGACCTATTCACTTCAGGTGCAACCGACTCGCTTGCTAGAGTTGAACAATGATCACGGTGCGGTTGATGGTTACCCGCAAGACATGTTCATTGATTACTACAATACCTACACGCCGGGAACCTATAATCTGCAAGATGTCATTGATAAATTGAATGCAGAAGAGACATCGGACTCTATCCGCAGTCTGTCACAAGACAAGCTGATCCAACTGACAAACGAAAAGAAGGACGGCTGGCTCTATTCGACAAAAGACAAGGCCTTCTACGAAATTGTACCTGGTGGTCGTGGAGGAGCGATGCCACCGATGGAAATCCCTTCACCGGATGAATGGGTAGTCAATGAAGATTCAGTTGAAGTGACAACGACTATCCAAGGAACTTCCGACCCATACAGACGTTTTGTCTTGAAACGTAACAACAAGAACTACAAGGGTGGAACCCACAAAACACGCTTTTATGTTGACAGTACAGAATTCGTGAAATCGTAAAAATAATCAAAAGCTATATCCAGCTCTAAAATTTTTATATAGAACTTGCTGAAGATTCACAGAAAAAGGCCCTCAAAGCCTTTTTCTTTTGGGCTTGAATATGTTAAAATAAAAGGTATACGTGCTTGGATACAAAGATGAGGATATAACAGATAGATGGGCTGTCGAAATTCCTATCTCGTTGAGATGGGTGGCCTTGGTATCTTGAGTAATTGAATTTTGGCCTCATTTCTTAGGAAAAAAGATAAGCTTCCTAGCACTCATCGAGTGCGGCGTCACCTTCCTATTTTTCTACAGAAATGTTCGGCAAGCCGAACCGTCCAAAATATCTTGAGAATTGAACCCGCCTACAACTCTGTGGAAAAAGATAAATCTACCTAGGAGCGTTCGCTCCGTCGTTCGATTTCCTATTTTCCTTTGAGTTGCTTAACGGCTTAGTATCTTGATAGTTGAACACGGGCTAAATCCCTAGTGAAAAAGATAGATTTCCTGGTGTGCGTGGCACACTGCGTCAATCTCCTATTTTCATACGGGATTCTACACGCCCTTTGTATCCTGATGAACTGAATTTTGGCCTCATTTCTTAGGAAAAAAGATAAGTTTCCTAGCACTCATCGAGTGCGGCGTCACCTTCCTATTTTTCTACAGAAATGTTCGGCAAGCCGAACCGTCCAAAATATCTTGATCTTTGTAGGCAAGTCGTATAATTTTATCAATCCAAAGGGGATTACAATGACAAAACAAGTGTTTCAAACGACTTTTGCGGGTCGTGAGTTAATCGTAGAGACTGGCCAGGTTGCCAAGCAAGCAAATGGCGCTGTTGTCGTGCGTTATGGTGAGTCAACTGTCTTGACGGCTGCTGTCATGTCTAAGAAGATGGCAACTGGGGATTTCTTCCCACTTCAAGTCAACTACGAAGAAAAAATGTATGCGGCTGGGAAATTTCCTGGCGGCTTTATGAAACGGGAAGGACGTCCTTCTACTGATGCGACTTTGACAGCTCGTTTGATTGACCGTCCAATCCGTCCAATGTTTGCGGAAGGCTTCCGTAACGAAGTGCAGGTGATTAACACAGTCCTTTCTTACGATGAAAATGCATCTGCACCAATGGCAGCGATGTTTGGTTCATCCTTGGCCTTGTCTATCTCAGATATTCCATTTGACGGACCAATCGCTGGAGTACAAGTAGGTTATGTCGATGGGGAGATCGTCATCAACCCAACGCAAGAACAAGCTGAGCGCTCGCTTCTTGAATTGACAGTAGCTGGTACCAAACACGCTATCAACATGGTAGAGTCTGGCGCTAAAGAATTGTCAGAAGAAATCATGTTGGAAGCTCTTCTGAAAGGGCACGAAGCTGTTAAAGAATTGATTGCCTTCCAAGAAGAAATCGTAGCAGCAGTTGGGAAAGAAAAAGCAGAAGTAGAATTGCTTCACGTGGACGCTGAATTGCAGGCTGAAATCATTGCAGCCTACAACAGTGACCTCCAAAAAGCAGTCCAAGTAGAAGAAAAATTAGCTCGTGAAGCTGCGACTCAAGCGGTTAAAGACCAAGTGACAGCCGTTTACGAAGAAAAATATGCAGACCACGAAGAATTTGACCGCATCATGCGGGATGTGGCTGAAATCTTGGAACAAATGGAACACGCAGAAGTGCGCCGTTTGATCACAGAAGACAAGGTACGTCCTGACGGTCGTAAGGTTGATGAAATCCGTCTTTTGGATGCACAAGTCGACTACCTTCCCCGCGTACATGGTTCAGGCCTCTTTACTCGTGGACAAACGCAAGCCCTTTCTGTTTTGACCTTGGCACCAATGGGTGAAACGCAAATCATCGATGGTTTGGATCCAGAGTACAAGAAACGCTTTATGCACCACTATAACTTCCCACAATACTCTGTAGGGGAAACTGGACGTTACGGTGCACCTGGTCGTCGTGAAATTGGTCACGGTGCTCTTGGGGAGCGTGCTCTTGCTCAAGTCTTGCCAAGCTTGGAAGAATTCCCATATGCCATCCGTTTGGTAGCAGAAGTTTTGGAATCAAACGGTTCTTCATCTCAAGCCTCTATCTGTGCGGGAACACTTGCCCTTATGGCGGGTGGTGTGCCAATCAAGGCGCCAGTAGCAGGTATTGCAATGGGTCTCATTTCTGATGGAAATAACTATACAGTATTGACAGATATCCAAGGTTTGGAAGACCACTTTGGCGACATGGACTTCAAGGTCGCAGGTACGCGTGACGGGATTACAGCCCTTCAGATGGATATCAAGATCCAAGGGATTACTGCAGAAATCTTGACGGAGGCTCTTGCCCAAGCCAAGAAAGCTCGTTTTGAAATCCTTGATGTGATCGAAGCAACCATTCCAGAAGTTCGTCCAGAATTGGCTCCAACTGCTCCGAAAATTGATACCATCAAGATTGATGTGGACAAGATCAAGATTGTCATCGGTAAGGGTGGAGAAACCATCGACAAGATCATCGCTGAAACAGGCGTTAAGATTGACATCGACGAAGAAGGTAACGTATCTATCTACTCTAGCGACCAAGATGCCATCAACCGTGCTAAGGAAATCATTGCTGGTTTGGTTCGTGAAGCGAAAGTGGACGAAGTCTACCATGCCAAAGTGGTTCGGATCGAGAAATTTGGTGCTTTTGTCAACCTCTTTGACAAGACGGATGCCCTCGTTCATATCTCTGAAATGGCTTGGACGCGCACCAACCGTGTCGAAGACTTGGTAGCCATCGGTGATGAAGTCGATGTGAAAATTATCAAGATTGACGAAAAAGGTCGTGTCGATGCTTCTATGAAAGCTCTTCTCCCTCGTCCGCCAAAAGCAGAAAACAGCGAGGAAAAAGGTGAAAAAACTCATCGCCATGGCGATCGTCCTCGTCACCACAATAAAGACCACAAACCTAAAAAAGACTTTACTATTACACAAAAAGATTCAGAATAATCATTAGAAAAGGAGGAGCACGGTATGGGATGGTGGCGTGAAACCATCGATATTGTAAAAGAAAATGACCCAGCAGCGCGTACCTCGCTGGAGGTCCTTTTGACCTATCCGGGCGTCAAAGCACTGGCAGCTCACCGTGTTTCCCACTTTTTGTGGAACCATGGCTTTAAGCTCTTGGCGCGGATGCATAGTCAATTTTGGCGTTTTTGGACTCAGATTGAGATCCATCCAGGTGCGACCATTGCTTCTGGTGTCTTTATCGACCATGGAGCGGGCCTCGTTATCGGGGAAACGGCCATTGTTGAAAAAGGCGTTATGCTCTACCACGGGGTGACCCTTGGGGGAACAGGGAAGGATGTCGGTAAACGCCATCCAACGGTTCGTGAAGGAGCCTTGGTCTCCGCTCATGCTCAGGTCATCGGTCCGATTGAGATTGGGGCCAAGGCCAAAGTAGGAGCGGGAGCGGTCGTCGTCTCCGATGTACCGAGTGATGTGACCGTTGTCGGAGTCCCTGCTAAAATTGTTCGTGTTCACGGTAAGAAGGATGAGCCAGTCATTCACCAAGAAGAAGAAAAACGCGAATACTATGTGAATAAGATGGAGCATGCTAAGGAAGCCAGTCATCGGTCTTCTAGCTTGTAAGGAGATCGCTACGTGATTCAAGCAACCAATACATTGACTGACCACCAACTACTGGAAGCAAAGGCCCTTATTGCCATCTGTCAGAAGGATGACGGAACGTTTCGGGATCCTTATCTCTCCAATATGCTCAATTTTGATCCCGATATGCCCGCCTTTTTCCTTTATTATGAAAAAGGTGAACTTGTTGGCCTATTAACCGTTTATGCAGATGACCCAGATGTGGAAGTAGCGATTCTGGTTCACCCCAATCATCGTCGTCAAGGCATTGCGCGGGCTTTGTATAGAAGTTTTGAGACAGAAACGGCATCTTATCCCATTGAGTCTGTGACTTTTCAGACAGAGCGTGTTTTTCTAGAGCGCCATCCTGAGTTTGCCAGCAATTGGGGACTGGTCGAGGATGAAGAGACAGAAACCTGGTTAGGACGTGATCGAACTCCATATGAACTGGATCCTCGTTCAGATGTAGAAGTACGCTTGGCAGAGCCTTCTTATCTTGAAGCCATTGCCAGGCTCCATCATCAAACGTTTTCAGATGAAATGGAATCACCGGAATTAAGCCAAAGATACATTTCTGAGGCCTTGAAGGATCCCGACAGCCTACTTTATATTTTACTCAAGGATGGTCAAGTCATTGGAGTTTGTACTGTCGATGTATCTGGAACTAGCAACTACCTCTATGGACTTGCAGTAGTAGAAGATTATCGTGGCAAAGGTTATGGGAGCTACCTGGTAAAATGCCTTGTCAACCAACTCATTGAGCAAAATGACAAGTTCTTTCAGATTGCCGTGGAAGACAGCAATGTAGGTGCCAAACGTTTGTATGAAAAGATTGGCTTTGTCAAACAGACTCAGGTTGTTTATCTAAATAGGAAAGAGTGAATAAATGTTACTAGAAGAATTTGAAAATGTACCTGCTGTTATCGAGCCAACTGATCGAAGCCTTCTTAGTAGTGGAGAAATCTGTGATACTATTATTTTATCTTTTAATGGAGAAATTGTTGAACGAGTAAAGCAGATAGACGGAGTTTATGAAGGTGGCTATCTTACCAACCTAAATGGCAAATTTCCATGGTATATCTATGAAGTAGATGGACTTAAACTTGCAGTTGCTATGGCTACTATTGGAGCTCCAATGGTTGTGGGGTTCTTAGAAGAACTCAAAGCGAGAGGCTTTAAGAACTTTATCGTTTTGGGCTCTTGCGGAGTTCTAGATCAGTCTATTCAAGCAGATAAAATTATTATACCAAGTTCAGCTTTACGTGATGAAGGTACTAGTTATCACTATGCTCCAACAAGTGATGAGATTTCTTATGATGAAGCCCTTCTCTCAACTCTGGAGAACGCTTTGAACAAAGCTGGTATTGAGCACATTCGGACCAAAGCTTGGACGACAGATGCCTTCTATCGTGAAACAGCTGCTAAGGTTAAACGAAGACTTGCAGCAGGAGCGAAAGTTGTAGATATGGAAGCTTCGGCTATCATGGCTTGGGCTCAATATCGACAAGCCAAGGTCTATCAATTTTTCTACACGGCTGACTATGTGGATCATCACAATCATGAATGGGATGCTAGACGTGAAGATAGAAAAGCAGATGCTATGACTTTCTTTAAGATTGCTGTCGATATTGCGTTAGAGTTGGAAAAATGAGAATATAGATTCAAAAGCTAGAAACAGAAAGGAAATGAAGCGTGTTAAAAATTTATGATACCATGTCTCGTGATTTGCGAGAATTTGTCCCCATCGAGGAAGGGAAGGTCCGCATGTATGTTTGTGGGCCAACGGTTTACAACTATATCCACGTTGGGAATGCCCGTTCAACGGTAGCCTTTGACACGATTCGTCGCTACTTTGAGTATCGTGGCTACGAAGTTGCCTATATTTCCAACTTTACCGATGTGGATGATAAGATCATCAACCGTGCCAAGGAAGAAGGCATTACTCCTCAGGAAGTGGCGGATAAGTACATCGCGGCCTTTCGTGAAGATGTGACGGCTCTTGGGGTCAAGCCTGCAACCCGTCATCCTCGTGTGGTTGAGTTTATGGATGACATCATTCGCTTTGTTACCGACTTGATCGAAAAAGGCTATGCCTACGAGAGCCAAGGCGATGTCTATTTCCGTGTGGAAAAATCTCACAACTATGCTAAGTTAGCCAATAAAACTTTGGAAGACCTAGAGCTAGGAGCTTCTGGTCGGACAGATGAGGAAACAGCTCGCAAGGAAAATCCAGTCGATTTTGCCCTCTGGAAAGCTGCCAAACCAGGAGAGATTTCTTGGGACAGCCCTTGGGGACCTGGTCGTCCTGGCTGGCACATTGAGTGTTCGGTCATGTCAACGGGGATTTTAGGCGATACCATAGATATCCATGGTGGTGGAGCTGACCTTGAGTTTCCGCACCATACCAATGAAATTGCCCAGTCAGAGGCTAAAACTGGTCAAACCTTTGCCAACTACTGGATGCACAATGGCTTTGTCAATATTGACAATGTCAAGATGTCCAAGTCTTTGGGCAACTTTATCACTGTGCATGATGCTTTGAAGACGATCGATGGTCAAGTGCTTCGTTTCTTCTTTGCGACCCAACACTACCGCAAGCCGATTAACTTCACAGAAAAAGCTGTCCGCGATGCGGAGACCAACCTCAAGTATTTGAAAAATACCTATGAGCAACCGTTCACAGGAGAAGTGGATCCAGCAGACTTACAAAGCTTTGTGGACAAGTTTATCGCGGCTATGGATGAAGATATCAATGCGGCAAACGGCATCACTGTCGTCTTTGAATTGGCTAAATGGATCAATTCAGGTCACTACAATCAAGACGTCAAAGATGCCTTGACCAAGATGTTAGAAGTCTTTGGAGTGGTCTTTGTCGAAGAAGTCTTGGATGCAGATATTGAAGCCTTGATCGCTGAACGTCAGGAAGCGCGGGCTAAGAAAGATTTTGCGCGAGCAGATGCCATTCGTGATGAATTGGCTGCGCAAGGAATCAAGCTCTTGGATACAAAAGAAGGTGTAAGGTGGACACGTGATTGATGTCAATCTAATCAATGGGATTGCCCTTGCCTTTGAGGGAGATGCGGTCTATTCCATGTATATTCGCAGACACCTGATTTTTCAAGGGATGACCAAGCCCAATAAGCTTCACCAGACTGCAACCCGCTACGTCTCTGCTAGAGCTCAGGCTAGCTTGATCGAAAGCATGCTGGAGCAAGAAATTCTGACGGAAAAAGAGTTGGAGATCTACAAGCGCGGTCGCAATACCAATAGCCATACCAAGGCCAAAAATGCGGATGTCGTGACTTATCGTATGTCGACAGGCTTTGAAGCCGTCATGGGCTATCTTCATATGACGGGTGAGCTTGCTCGTTTAGAAGAATTGATCAACTGGTGCATCCAGCAAGTAGAAGAAGGAAGAAAGCAGTGAAAAATATCAGAGAGTGGTTTCCTCATGCAGAGGTGACGGATCAAGCCCATCCACCAGCTGGTTATGTAGCGATACCCCTTCAGGTTCATCAATGGTTGCTACTGAAGGAAGAAGAGCTAACCGAGCGAGAAAAACAATTGATTTCCTGGTTGGGCGGTGAAGAAGAGGTTGCCCCCAATCCTTGGTACCAATACCTGATCGATGGAAAGGGAGAAGCCCCTCAGGTCATCAAAAAAATGCAGCTTGTCTATTGCCACCTCTCGCACTCAACAGCGGAAGGGATGGCTTCTTGGTTAGAGATGATGCAGACACTCTTGCCCAACTTCCGAGCAACCTTGCAACTGAGTGGACAGGACTACGTGCTCATTCTGGACCAAGACCAGTCTTTGCCTGTGGCCGATATCTTAAAAGATACTGTCTCTGCCATGGAATATGACTTTACTATTCGCTTATCCATTATGGTCGGGCAGGTATGGACAGAGTCGAAAGATGGAAAATTGTCTCCTGTCATCCGAGCAGAATGGGCAGCCTTTAGAGCCTGGATCCGAGAAGGGCATCAAGGCGTCTATCGCTTTTCTCAACTCTATCTGTGGGGGATCGAGCAGGCAGGTCTGGATCTTACCCCGATCAAAGAACGCTTACATCAGTTGATTGAAAGTCAAGATCAATTGCAAGACATCATTGTCGCTCTTTGGGAAAATGGGGCAGTCGTGACCAAGGCGGCCCAGCAACTCTATCTCCATCGCAATTCCCTTCAATACAAGATTGACAAATGGGAAGAGCTAACGGGTCTCCAGTTGAAAAATCTGACAGATCTGGCTCTTTGCTACCATTTAGTCTTGCAAGATGTCATTTAAACGGAATCAATCGAGAGTTTTGTGCAACTTGCACAAAACTCTTTTTCTTTTTTGTGAGACTTGCCATAGATTTGTAAAACGTTTTCATTTACAATAGAACTATAAAAATCAAAGGAGTACCATCATGGTAGAATTGAATCTTAGTCACATTTATAAAAAATATCCAAACAGCGAACATTACTCAGTTGAAGACTTCAACTTGGACATCAAAGACAAAGAGTTTATCGTTTTCGTAGGTCCTTCAGGATGTGGTAAATCAACGACTCTTCGTATGATCGCTGGTCTTGAAGACATCACAGAAGGTGAATGTTCAATCGATGGCACTGTTGTAAACAACGTGGCACCTAAAGACCGTGATATTGCCATGGTATTCCAAAACTACGCTCTTTACCCACACATGACTGTGTACGATAACATGGCATTTGGTTTGAAATTGCGTAAATACAGCAAGGAAGATATCGACAAACGTGTACAAGAAGCAGCTGAAATCCTTGGCTTGAAAGAATTCTTGGATCGTAAACCAGCTGACCTTTCTGGTGGTCAACGTCAACGTGTGGCTATGGGACGTGCGATTGTCCGTGATGCAAAAGTATTCTTGATGGACGAACCTTTGTCAAACTTGGATGCGAAACTTCGTGTATCAATGCGTGCTGAAATCGCGAAAATCCACCGTCGTATCGGAGCTACAACCATCTACGTAACTCACGACCAAACAGAAGCGATGACACTTGCTGACCGTATCGTTATCATGTCTGCTACTAAAAACCCAGCTGGTACAGGTACTATCGGACGTGTAGAACAAATCGGTACTCCGCAAGAAGTGTATAAGAACCCTGTGAATAAATTCGTAGCTGGATTCATCGGAAGCCCTGCTATGAACTTCATTAACGTGAAATTGGAAGGTGGACACATCGTTGCCAATGGATTGAACTTGAAAGTTCCAGAAGGTGCTTTGAAAGTCTTGAAAGAAAAAGGCTATGATGGTAAAGAATTGATCTTTGGTATCCGTCCAGAAGACGTGAATACAGAAGCTGCTTTCCTTGAAACATTCCCAGAATCAGTCGTGAAAGCAACCATCTCTGTATCTGAGTTGCTTGGTTCAGAATCTCACTTGTACTGCCAAGTTGGTGACAACGAATTCATCGCTAAAGTAGATGCACGTGACTACCTTGGAACTGGTGAAACCATCGAACTTGGATTTGACTTGAACAAAGCTCACTTCTTCGACAAAGAAACTGAAAAAACAGTATACTAATACCTACTGATTAAGGAGACAAAACATGGAAAAAGACTGGTGGAAGGGGAAGGTCGCTTATCAGATCTACCCAAAAAGCTTCAAAGACAGCAATGGAGATGGTGTTGGGGACTTAAAAGGGATCACGGAGAAACTCGATTACCTTCAAGACTTGGGGATTGATATCCTCTGGTTATCGCCTATTTACAAGAGTCCGTTTATTGACCAGGGCTATGATATTTCTGACTATTATGCCATTGATCCTATTTTTGGAACGATGGAAGATATGGAGGAGCTGATTGCGGAAGGTAAGAAACGGGGCATTTCCATCATCATGGACTTGGTGGTCAACCACTGCTCCAGTCATCACGAGTGGTTCCAAAAAGCTCTAGCGGATCCAGATGGTCCTTATGCGGATTACTTTTATTTCATCGAAAGTGACAAGGAACCCAACAACTGGGAAAGTTACTTTGGAGGCAGTGTCTGGGAACCCGTTCCTGGCACCAACAAATACTATCTCCATTCTTACCACAAGGATCAGCCGGATCTCAATTGGCAAAATCCTGTCTTACGCGAAGAGATTTATAAGATGATCAATTGGTGGTTGGACAAGGGAATTGCAGGCTTCCGGATCGACGCTATTATCAATATCAAAAAGGATTTAGAATGGCGTTCGCTTCCATCCGATCGTGACAATGGCCTGGTCCCAGTGCTGGAATCGCTGGTCAATGCCCAACCGATTGAACCTTTCTTGCAAGAGTTAAAAGAGCGTACTTTCGCCAAGTACAACGCCTTCACAGTAGGGGAAGTTTTCAATGAAACTGACGAAGAGTTGCATTTCTTCATTGGAAAAGACGGTGTCTTCTCTTCCATCTTTGACTTCAAACAAACCATGCTGGGTCAGGAAGGAAAAGGCTGGTTCGACCATGCTCTTCCGACAGCGGATGAACTCAAGGAAAGTATTTTCCAAGCGTATGAGCGCGCAGATAGTATTGGAGTTCTCTCGACCATCATTGAAAACCACGACGAACCTCGTGGAGTGTCCCATTATATCGCGGAAGGTCAAGTCAACGACACGAGTAAAAAAGCTCTGGGAACTATTCAAATCTTGCGTAAGGGAATTCCTTTTATCTATCAAGGCCAAGAAATTGGAATGGAAAACCAAGTCTTTGAATCAGTGGAGGACTTTGATGATATCGCGACCATCAATGGCTACCACGTCGCTAAAGAAGCTGGTTTGAGCGAGGAAGAAGCCTTAGCAGCGATTGCCAAATACAGCCGGGACAATGCGCGGACACCCATGCAGTGGACAAAAGAGCCAGGTCTGGGCTTTAGCGATGGGTCAGCCTGGTTGATCAGTCCCAAACCAAATGTTGCCATCAATGTGGAAGATCAGGAAAAGGATCCAAATTCCATCTTGAATTATTACCGGCAGCTGACGGCCTTGTATCGCCATCCCCTCTATGGAAATACTATCCGATTTGGAGATATGATCCCAGCGTATCGGGACCGTGAAAACATCATCGCCTTTGAACGCCGTGGGGACAAACGTCTCTTGGTTGTCAGCAATTTCCAAAATCGCCAGGCTAGCTTGGAGTTGCCAGCTCCGATTAAAACAGTCGTTTTAAATAATACAGCAGGATTATTCCAAGAAGGAGACCAGGTGCTCGAATTGACCCCTTACCAAACGGTTGTGTTGGAATTAGTAGAATAGAAAGAAGAACCTTCGCAGACGCGAAGGTTCTTTTCATGTCATCCAAGTCTAAACCTGGAACTTACTCAACTTCTTTCTTTTTCAAGAGGAGGAAGCCTCCGCTAACGGCTAGCAAGAAGGCTGAAAGAATGAAGTGTGCAGCTGTGTCTTCTCCAGTTTGTGGCAATTGTGCCTTAGCTGGACTTTCTTGGAAGCTTTGTCCTACTTGGTAAGTCAAAGCTTGCACGCTTTCTCCATTTTCCACAGTTGTTTCTTTTTGTGGAAGGAGCACTTTAGGAGTGTCCTTCTTGGCCAAGATTGGCTGTGGAGTGGTTGTTTGGTTATGAATTGGAACCACCACTTGATCTGGTTCTTTAGCTGGAACGTAATCCATCAAGCTAGCCAATTTGCTGCCAAAGATCGCATTGGTTACCCAGCGGAAGAAGTGGACAGGGTGTTGACGGTTGGTTGGATTTCCTGCATAGACAAAGAGTGGTTGTCCCATGAGTTCTCCAGAGATCGCCATGACTTTGTTGGCTAGAACATCGTTATGTGGCCACCAGCCAGCAATGTAGTAGTCGCTCGGAGCGATACTCATCAAGGTTTTGAAATGCTCTGGAACCTTTTCAATCCAGTTTCCTGAGTTGGAGTAGAAGAGGGTATTCTTCTTGTATCCGCTGGTCAATGGATCCTGATCATCAATGATCGCTTTCATCAAGCCTTCGTAGTCGCTACCGCCTTTTAATTTTTCAGCGTCAAATCCTGCAAGAACTCCCAATTTTTCCAGTTTCTGCATGGCTTCCCCGCCGATGACGAGAGTTGGTTTCTTACCAAATATGGAAGCATCAAAGCGGTTGCTTTCCAAAATAACAACATCCGCTTCTTCTGGCGTATTGACGATTTGGAAGCCTAATTTTTCAAGGACCAGACTAGTATGAGCAGGCGCATCGACTCCAGCCCAATTATAGTGGTAGTTTGGAGAGTAGACCTTCATCGGTTTCAAGGTTGGTCCGCTTGGTACCTTGTAGAGGGCATCCCCATAAATGGCATAGTTTGGCAGGAGTGAAGCAAAGGTATCGCGGTCAACGATGTAGCCATCATCTGTTAGGTAGACAGATTTTCCTTGGGAAATGGCCTGGTTGATAGCTTTAACGGCACTGGCTGAGGTATTTGCGATCACATAGTAAGGAGCTTTTGGATCGATCTCAGAAGTACGAGTCGCACGGGTAGTGGTGACTTCCCCTAATTTTCCATTGAAAAGACCATCCGCAAAGACAGGTTCGGACTTGAACCCTCTCATATCTGGGAAGTTAACCAGCAATTCTGCGTACATCGCAGCCCAGGCAGATTCGTTGGAGCCCTTGTAGAGAATATGGTTGGCATAGCCCCGTTTGGCTTGGGCCATATCAATGACTAAGTCTCCTTTTTTATAGTTGCCAATATCTTCTTTGAGTTCTTTGACGAGGACACCATTGCGTTTGAAGTAGTCGATCATATTGAAGGCTTCTTGGGCATCGTTGTCTTTGTCGAGGCTCATTGGGATGACGTAGTAGTCTGGGAAGAATTTTGGACGACCGTTTTTTACACGTCCAACGATTTCCCCATTTGGGCCGACCAGTTCATTTTCAGCTTTTGGATCTTCAGTTTTATTGAGACCACGTAAGTAGAAGTTGAGCCGCATCTCAAGGAGACGGTCTGGATCTTGGTTGAGGAAGTCAATGCCGCCGAGGACAGCATTGCGTCCAGCCTTATAGGATTCTTGGTTGGATTCTGGTATTTCAATGGTGTGGCCCAAGATGCCGTGATAGACAGCATAGACACCTGTATAACCTGAGAAGGAATCATCCCAGCCATCTCCCCAATCCAGTTTTGGAATGATGTAACTGTCGTATTTGGAATTGGCAACTCCAGCCCGGCCCATATGATGGGCATTTTCCAGCATGAGGTTGGACATGAGATCGTATTCAAAGTTCGGATCATGTGGAGGTGTTGCAGGTTCGATTAAGAATTCTTTTACAAAACCGTGTAAGTCGTAGAGAGCGATCGGATTCCACTTGTTGATCATTTGGATGACGGTCCGGACTTCAGGGTTGGTTTGGTAGCTGGCATCCCGGTTTGGATCGAGCCCGTTTGCTAGGGCCCGCAGGTTGAGAGCGTCCCCATCTGGGTTTTCCGTGAAGTCAAATAAGAAGATGAATTTATTGAGCAAGGTTGGAATATCTAGCGTGACAGTTTTAGCATTTCCAGCTTCATCAGTGGTGTTAAAGGTCACCTTTTCCTTGGTTGCAAAGGTATTAAAGAGGCCTGTGATGATATCAATGCCAGGCTGCTCATCCGCGTGGGTGTTGTGGACTAAGACAGGTAGTTTGTAATCCAAGGTCTTGTCCTTCAGTGCAGCCAGCATTTCGCTTGGTTTGGTCAAAGCTGTAGGATTGGTGCTAGACAGGTAGTGATCGATGCTGGCTTGGTCCTTACTCACAATTCCCATCTTCATGTCCCGGCCTTGGGCGCTCTTACCAAGGGTTTCTAACTGCACCAAACGATCGGGTTTCGCTTCTTCCTTGGATTTTTCGATAGCAGCTAGCATCTCTTCATGTGTATGGTAGTCTTGGTAAGGTCGAAAAACAAGAGTTTTATTGATGGTCACACCCAAGTCTGCATTGGTTCCGACCAGCTCATGATTGCCGATGTAGTTGCGATAAGTCCGGCGGATATTATTTGGGCTCCGAAGGCTAAGATCTTCACCAAAGAGATCCTGCACGTCGATGTGGAGATCCAGATCATTTCCGTTTGCGGTCTCTGTGATGGTAAGGAATGGATCCTTGCTTAGTGTTCCTGTCTCCATATCCCAAGTTTTCCACTCAGAGAGAGGCTTATTGTCTAAGGTCCAGTTGATCTTGCCAGCAGCTTGAGCTTTTTCTTGGACTTTGTCATCAATCGTACTCTTTTCAGAGAGATAAATGGTGCTATCAGCCAATCGTGTCGCTTGGTCAGCGGTCGTTGTCGCACGGGTAGTGCTTGGACTAGCGGTTGGCGCAACTTCTGTAGTAGAAGCCACATCAGAAGTCGCTGTTGCTTCTGCAGAAGTGGCAGGGGCTGCGGTGTCTCCTTTTTCAGCTGTAGCAGGACTGGCAGTCTCAGCTGTCACAGCTTGCTCAGTAGCGGGTGCCGCTTCAAGGACCGTACTTGGCTCTGTTTGAGGCGCTTCTAAGCTATCGGCTGATACTTGGCCATGACCGATGACAGAAAGCAAGACAGCAGCTGAGAGGCTGAGTGTCGTAGTGTACAAATGTTTCTTATACGAAGACTTCATATAGAAGACCCTCCTTAAAAAGTTATTTTCCTACTCCAGTATACCATTTTAGGAAAGCGTTTTCAACATTTCCCGCAATAAAGAAGCCTTTGCATTTCGCAAGGGCTTCTCTGTCTATTCTGTCTCCTGATGAAATTGTTGGTAAAAATCAACCTTGACCTGAATGAAGGTTTCTAAATCTCTTAACAATTGGAGCAAGGTGGCGCGTGTTTCAAATTCTTCCCGGGTCTTGGGCAAGGGCCGTTCGCGGAAGATCGCCAAATACTGAGTAATATCATCTAGAAGATTTTGGGCAGGATTTTCCTGACTTAACTGTTGCGCAGTCTTCTTAAAAAGTTGAGCCAAGATCATACTTTCACTCGCTGCTAACTGACAGCGGTTGACGTTTTCTGCCATATCCCGCAGGATATCGTTTTGGCGCTTGCGCATTTCGAAGTAGTGAATGTGGTAGTTGGTTTGGTGAAAAAGGTGGTTGGAATGATCCAGATAGACCAGATTTAAAGCGTCCTTTAGGATACTATCCAATTCCTTGATCAAGCGGGCATCGTTGCGACCATCCCCTTTACCAAGTAATTCCGCAAAACGGGCAAGAATCTTCTTTAGTTGGTCTTCGACAACATCATGATAGTGATCGATCGCTGCCTGGTGAGAGGGCATATAGAGATTGGCTAGTAAGGCAAAGCTGGTTCCTATTAAAAAGAGGGCAAGTTCATTGAGCAAGAGCCCCCAGGAAGTAGACTGCTCAATCAAGAGATGGGTGACGAGGACCGTACTAGGGGTGATGCCGATCTGCCAGCCCATTAGAAAGGCGCATGGAACATAGAGAGCGATAAAGACTCCCAGTGCCCAAAGGTTGAAGCCAAAAAAGGAAAAAGCGAGACTTCCGATCACAAGGGCCAGCAAAGTCGACATAAAACGCTGATAGGCTTGCTTGATCGTACTGCGACGCGTATCAGAGATACTCAAGATGGCAATGACGCCAGCTGAGATGGCATAGGTCAAGCCCAGAGCATAAGCAAGGGCAGCTGCTAAACAGGTGGCCAAGGTGAGCTTGATGGTTCGTTGAAAAAGAGGCATGGCTTCCTTTCTATTTTGCTGGTTTCGCTGAGATAGATTTCATTTCATTATATCATGAATTGGCCTCATCCTCCTTTCTTGTGGTATACTAGTTCTATGGAAAATAACGATATCGTATACGGTGTCCATGCAGTCACCGAGGCTTTACAAGCCAATACAGGCAATAAATTATATATTCAAGAAGACCTCCGAGGAAAAAATGTCGATAAGATCAAGACCTTAGCAGCTGAAAAGAAGGTGTCGATTTCTTGGACGCCAAAGAAAACCCTGCAGGAAATGACAGAAGGAGCTGTTCACCAAGGCTTCGTTCTTCGTGTGGCAGCCTTTGCTTACACAGACTTGGCAGCGATTCTGAAACAGACAGCCCAAGAAGAGAACCCGCTTTTGTTGATTCTCGATGGTTTAACAGATCCGCACAATCTTGGATCTATCCTACGGACAGCTGATGCGACCAATGTATCAGGAGTCATCATTCCTAAGCACCGGGCAGTCGGGGTAACCCCAGTGGTTTCTAAAACTTCTACCGGAGCAGTGGAACACATTCCCATTGCGCGTGTGACCAATCTTAGCCAAACCTTAGACAAGCTAAAGGAAGAGGGTTTCTGGGTCTTTGGAACCGACATGAACGGCACGCCATCGCACCAGTGGAATACGGCAGGCAAGTTAGCCTTGATCATTGGCAATGAAGGAAAAGGAATCTCAGCCAACATCAAAAAGCAAGTCGATGAGATGATTACCATTCCCATGAATGGTCATGTGCAAAGCCTCAATGCCAGTGTGGCAGCAGCCATCCTTATGTATGAGGTCTTTCGCAATCGACTATAATCCTAGAAAGGCAATGATATGAAACGAAAAATCTTATTGGTTGACGGCTATAATATGATTGCCTTTTGGCAGGAGACCCGCCAGCTCTTTCAAAAAAGTGAGCTCGATGCAGCCCGCAACATCCTCCTGCAAAAACTGAGCCACTATGCTAGCTTTGAAGGGATCGAAGTCATCTGTGTCTTTGATGCCCAGTATATGCCAGGAGTGCGGCAGACCTATGAGGAGTTCAATGTTCAGGTGGTATTTACCGGCGAGGATGAAACGGCAGATGACTATATCGAGCGTTTGGCGGCAGAGCTTAATACGCCCCTCCACCAAGTTTCGGTAGCGACCAGTGACTTAAATGAGCAATGGACCGTATTTGCTCAAGGAGCTCTTCGGGTATCTGCCAGAGAGTTAGAAAAACGGGTCGCAGTCGTCAAAGGAAACCTCAACCAGGCGCAGCGAGTGGTCAACGATCAAAAACCACCCATGCGACCACTCGATCACGAAGTATTGCGACAATTACAAGAAATGATGGGAGACAAGTAATGACATTTGCTATTTTAACCGATTCGACCGCAGATTTGGACCAAAACTGGGCCAAGGAACACCAGGTAACCATTCTGGGTTTGACCATTGAGTTAGATGGGACGGTTTACCAGACAGTAGGAGAAGGTCAATTGACCAGCCCTGAGCTTTTAGAAGCCATGAAAAATGGAGCCAAACCGACAACCAGTCAGGTCAATGTGGGCCAATTTCAGGAGACCTTTAAGCACTTTGCAAAAGATGGAAAAGCTGTACTTTATGTAGCCTTTTCATCGGTCTTATCTGGGACCTATCAGAGTGCAGTCATGGCACGAGACCTGGTTTTAGAAGACTACCCGGAAGCCGTGATCGAGATTGTCGATCCGAAGGCTGCTGGGATTGGAGAGGGCTACCTGGTCATGCGGGCAGTAGCAGCGCGCGATGCGGGTCGCTCATTAGCAGAAGCCAAAGAAGAGATCATGGCTCTAGCTCCAAAACTGCGGACCTATTTCCTCGTCGATGATCTCTACCACCTCATGCGTGGTGGTCGCCTCTCAAAGAGCGCTGCGATCATGGGAAGTCTAGCCAGCATCAAGCCCATTCTCTGGATTGATGCAGAAGGGAAATTAGTGCCCATTACGAAAGTTCGTGGACGCAAAAAAGCCGTCCGAGAATTACTGGAGTTGATCAAAACCGATATCGGTGAAAGCACAGCCTTGGTCTCTTATACAAACGATCTAGAAGGAGCCGAAGCGTTGAAGGCAGAAATGCTTGCACTTGATGGCATCGACGAAGTCCTTGTAACGCCCCTTGGACCAGTCATCTCCGCCCACGTCGGCCCAAATTCCTTGATCGGATTTGTCATAGGAAAAGAAAATCGCAAATAATTTTCCAAATCGGTTGACTTTTATCTTAGAATTTTGATACAATAGTAGGCGGTATTGTTTACCCCATTTGTAAGGCCCCGGAACCTTTCAAATACCCTGCGGACCGGAACATCCGCCCTGTAAACAAAAACGACATTCATATAGGAGAAATCATGAACAAAACTACATTCATGGCTAAACCAGGCCAAGTAGAACGCAAATGGTACGTTGTTGACGCAACTGATGTACCTCTTGGACGCCTTTCAGCAGTTGTTGCAAGCGTGCTTCGCGGAAAAAACAAACCAACATTCACACCTCACACTGATACAGGTGACTTCGTAATCGTTATCAATGCTGAAAAAGTTAAATTGACTGGTAAAAAAGCAACTGATAAGATCTACTACACTCACTCAAACCACCCAGGTGGATTGAAATCAATCTCTGCTGGTGAACTTCGTTCTAAAAATGCAGTACGTTTGATCGAGAAATCAGTTAAAGGTATGCTTCCACACAATACTCTTGGCCGCGCTCAAGGTATGAAATTGAAAGTATTCGTTGGAGCTGAGCACACTCACGCTGCCCAACAACCAGAAGTTCTTGATATTTCAGGACTTATCTAAGGAAAGGAACAATAAAGTATGTCACAAGCACAATATGCAGGTACTGGACGTCGTAAAAACGCTGTTGCACGCGTTCGCCTTGTTCCAGGAACTGGTAAAATCACTGTTAACAAAAAAGATGTTGAAGAGTACATCCCACACGCTGACCTTCGTCTTGTAATCAACCAACCATTCGCAGTTACTTCAACTGCAGGTTCATACGACGTTTTCGTTAACGTTGTAGGTGGTGGATACGCAGGTCAAGCAGGAGCTATCCGTCATGGTATTGCTCGTGCCCTTCTTCAAGTAGACCCAGACTTCCGCGATTCATTGAAACGCGCAGGACTTCTTACACGTGACTCACGTAAAGTTGAACGTAAGAAACCAGGTCTTAAGAAAGCTCGTAAAGCATCACAATTCTCAAAACGTTAATCAATACGATTATATCAACGTTTACAGACATTCAAGAATTATTTCTTGGATGTCTTTTTTGTTTCAAAAAATCAAAGTTCACCCCAAAATTCACCCCATATTCACCCCATCAATTTTTTAAACTACGAAAAGCAATATCACCTACAGTCTGATTGACTTTATCTTTGATATTAACGTAAGTTTTTGTAATCTCTTTATCACTATGAGTAAGAGCTTCTGAGAAGGCTTCAAGAGAAACACCTGCTTGTTTAGCAAGAGTAGCACCAGTATGTCTTAGTTTGTGTGGTGATGCTGGTGCTAATTCGGGATGTCTTCGTCTGACTGATTTCATCTTGATAAAACTTAAAATTTTTCTAATTATAACGAAGCATAGTCAAAAAGCTATGACCTCTATATTCACAAAAAAATCCAGACCAATACTAGTCCAGATTTCTTGTCTATTAAACATTCTTTTCAAAGAATGGAAGAACGGCTGTAACGGCTTTGTCAACGCAATTATTTAACTGTGAGAATCCGACGCACATAAATTTTAAATGGCGTCTCAGTCACATTTAAATTTATGAGACGCTTAGACGTTAGGCTTTCAATTTGTCAAATTTTGCTTTGACATTTGCCTTGAATTCTTCAAGTTTAGCCTTGCGTTCGGCTTTACGTTCATCCTTCATTTGTGCACGTGCCTGGTTGTAGAGGTCTTCTTGGACTTGCAGAGCTGCTTCGATTTCGGCTACGACGGTTGCTACATCCCAACGCACGATTTGGGTGTCGTACTTGGTGAAGTAAGCATCGATGACTGCTTCGTTGTTTTCTTGCACCAAGGCGACAACGGCTGTTTCGCCGTCGATCAATTTTTGAGACACAACGTCAATCAAGCCAGCTTCTGCCGTATCAACGGTATCACCAGCAGCCAAACCATAGAGGCTGCCAATACCATAACCAAACAAGACGCCGATAGGACCACCCAAAAGCCCGATAACTGCACCGAGCAAGCCACCTTCTAGGGTTGCATCCGTCGTTGAATCTTCAAAGTCATAGCGTTCTTTTTCAACGATGTGACCGTTTTCATTTTTGACCAAGGCGATTTGAGCAACCTTGGTCGTCTGAGTTTGGCGGAAAGCCTTCAAATCCGCAAAGGACTGATAAGCTTCGCTTTCAGTGTTAAAGACTGAAACTACTAGGTTTTCCATAGTTAGTACCTCTTTTCTAAATATATACGTTCATTATAATACAGTTTCAATCACTTTTCAATCATTTTAGTGCGACATTTTAATTGATATGTCGCGTTTATCAGCGTCAAAGAACAGTTTCAGGCAGCGGTATATCTTTGCCATATCCCAGCCCAGACACTCTGGCGACTCTGAGTGATTATCAAGAAAGGCGTCCAGCAACATCTTAAAGCCTCCCGTGCAAAAAGTAAATAAATAGTGTTTTTCCTGTATGCCTGTCACACGGCTAAAAGACCGCTTGACCAAATCTTCCAGAAAATTATAGCAGATATTATGTACCAGCTCTGTGTAGCGAGTCTGATGAGCGTGCCGAATCACATCGACACTTTTATAGAATCTGCCAACTGTTTCCTTATGGTCGAATCCTTGAAAGAAGTCGCTTTATTCGTCGGTCAAGACAATTAATTTGGCTGGTGCAACTGATTCGCCAAGCTATGAACAAGCAATTATTACCTTTTGAAAGCAAAAATGGCAATTATGAAGGTGAAGCTACTCAGGTCTTAGTTCTTCTATCCAATTACTATGCAGACAAAAAACTATTTGATGAAAATACAGATGAATATGGAAATATCTTGATTTTAAAGGATTCATCCATCATTTCTAAATTATCGGCTATCCCAGATTTATTAAAAAGGGGATCTAGTAGGTAACAATAATATCGAATATATCAAAGTACGCAATATTAGGATTTCTTCAGAGGTTGAGTTAGAGTCAGATGTTGATGGGGATAAGTCGGATAATCTGCCAATAGATATAAAAATACTAGAAAACAGGCTTGAAAAAGGCTCGTAAAGCTAGCCAGTTCTCTAAACGTTAATTCGTTGCTGGACAGCAGAATACAAACGAAAACACTTTGCATCTTGCAAGGTGTTTTTTTCTATGAGAACTGGCGGTGCGCAATTAGGATAGCTCTAGCGACTTTAGTCGCATAGAGATATGCTATGCACAGTTGCCTCAAGAAAACAATGCTTCTTGGTCCACCCTGTTAGACAAGCTTCAAAACCAAGGAATCCAACAGATTTCTCTTGTAGTTACAGATGGCTTTAAGGGGCTTGAGCAGATTATCAGTCAGGCTCACCCATTAGCTAAACAACAATGTTGCTTAATTCATATTAGTCGAAATCTAGCTAGTAAAGTGAAACGAGCAGATAGAGCGGTTATTCTGGGGCAATTTATAATGATTTATCGTGCTGAAAATTTAGAAATGGCAGGACAAGCTTTAGAGGACTTTCTCGCCGAATGGAAACCAAAGTATAGGAAAGTCATGGAAAGTCTGGAGAAGACGGATAATCTTTTAACTTTTTATCAGTTTCCCTACCAGATTTGGCACAGCATGTATTCGACAAACCTCATTGAGTCTCTTAACAAAGAAATCAAACATCAAACGAAAAAGAAGGTTCTTTTTCCTAATGAGGAGGCTCTGGAACGTTACTTAGTTACGTTGTTTGAAGATTATAATTTCAAGCAAAGTCAACGAATCCATAAAGGGTTTGGTCAATGTTCTGATACACTTGAAAGCTTATTTAATTAACACTCCGTAACTCTACTTAAGTGTTTACACATAATTATTTACAGTATCAAAAAATAAAGTATATTGTTTTCATCATAATATAATTAAATATCAGTATAGAGAATTTTATCTATATATCAGATATCAGCAATTGCTTTTGCTGTCATTTTTCGCTACAATAGTTACAAGGAGGAAATAAACATGTTAAAAGAAGTATTAAACGTCGCAAAAGTTGCGAAAAAATCATCTCTCTTCTTAGGAGGGGTAGCATTTGGGACGCTTGGCTTGAAAGTCTTAGCAAGTAAAGAAGCTAAGAAAGGCTATTCTAAGGCCTTGGCTAAAGCTTACAAATTGAAAGATGGACTGGATGCATCTGTTTCTGTTGTAAAACAACACGGTGATGATGTTTTACAAGACGCTAAATATTTATACGAACAGGAAAAGAAAGAAGAACAATTAGATAGCCTGACAGGTGAATAATATGTCTTTTAAAGTGCTACACAGAGGATATCAACATATCCGATTATCGTCCTCGTTTTCACTGACCTTGGATATTCAAGATTATCTTCGTTCCTTGGCTAAAGATGAAAAAGGGATCGACTCTATTCAGTTTTATATGGATCAGCAGCACTTTACTCTACGTATGAAAGAAGGCTTCTCTGTATTAGAAAATGCAGAGGCCTTTTTAAAAAAAATTGACAAGGGGAAAGTTTCGGACTTGATGACTCTTCCCATTCGTAGAGAAGAGAGTGCTTATTCAATTGTATCGGGTGCAGCGATTAAGCGTTTGCTGTTTCGAAGTTTTGTACCCTACCCTATTCGTTATATTTGGACTTGTTATCAGGCTTTGGGTTATGTCAAAGAAGCCTATCAAACTTTAGCGCGCAAGGAACTAACCATGGAGGTCTTGGACTGTTCGGCCATTTTGTTGTCCTTGTTTATGAACCAATCCAAGACAGCTAGCAACATCATGTTTATGCTTGATTTGGGTAATCATCTGGATCAGTGGTCTTTAAAAAAAACAGCAACAGATTTGGAACAAAGCCTTCTTGCTAAAGAAAGTGATGTTTTCTTAGTGCGGGGAGACATGGTCATCAGCATCAAGAGTTCTGATGTTCAAGTAGGTGATGTATTAGTTGTCTCCCAAGGTAATGAAATCTTGTTTGACGGCCAAGTGGTTTCAGGATTAGGCATGGTCAATGAGAGTTCCTTGACTGGAGAGAGCTTCCCTGTTGAAAAGAAAGAGGGAGATTCTGTATGTGCGAATACTGTTTTGGAAACAGGAGAGTTAAGAATTCGTGTGACTGATAATCAGATAAACAGTCGTATTTTGCAACTCATCAATCTGATGAAAAAATCTGAAGAGAGTAAGAAGACAAAACAACGTCATTTTATTAGGATGGCAGACAAGGTTGTAAAATATAACTTCTTAGGTGCTGGTTTGACTTATCTGTTAACAGGTTCGTTTTCAAAAGCCATTTCCTTTTTATTGGTGGATTTTTCATGTGCTCTAAAAATATCCACACCTGTAGCCTACCTTACGGCCATAAAGGAAGGTCTAAATCGAGAAATGGTTATTAAAGATGGTGATGTATTAGAAAAATATCTGGAAGTGGATACTTTCTTGTTTGATAAAACGGGTACCATCACGACGAGTTATCCTTTGGTTGAAAAGGTTCTTCCTTTCGGAGATTATACTGAGAAAGATATTTTAAGAATAAGTGCATGTTTGGAGGAACATATCTATCATCCTATTGCCAATGCAATTGTTAAACAAGCTGAAATTGAAGGCATTGAACACGAAGAAATGCATGGCAAGCTTCAGTATGTTGCAAGCAAAGGGATTAAATCGCAAATTGATGGTCAATCGGTTGTCATTGGAAATTATGTACTAATGCAAGACGAACAGGTAAGAATTAGTTCTGAGCAGCTGGCCTTGATTGAGCAATATAAGACTCATTACAATTTATTGTTTTTGGCTTATAAGAAAGAATTAATTGGGATGTTTTGTATCCACACTCCCTTGAGAAGCGAGGCGAAAGTTGCATTGAAAAAGCTAAAGCGCCAAGGGAAAAAACTGATTCTGGCAACTGGTGATACGTTGGCTAGAACAGAAGAGTTGGTTAAAGATCTGCCATTTGACAACGTTTATACTGATTTAAAACCAGATGGTAAGTTTCAGTTGGTTCAGGAATTACAGAAAGCTGGCCGAACTATTTTGATGGTTGGAGACGGGTTAAACGACTCTGCTGCCTTGACGCTTGCAGATATTGGGGTTGTGATGAATGAAAGTGCTGATATTTCTAAGCAGATGAGTGATATTTTATTATTAGATAATCGTTTAGATTTCTTCGAGGAATTGAATTCTTTATCTGAATCGTTGCAGAAATTAATTCAAAGAAATATTCAAGAAACAGTTGTAATAAATGGAAGTTTAATTGGATTTGGGTTGTTAAATTGGTTAAGCCCATCTAATCTTTCGATATTGCACAATCTGACTACTTTAAGAATCGTCCTTCGTAGTCTTTCTATTAAAAGTAGGTAAGAGACCGAGAAGCTGAGGTTATAAAAACTAAAAGGAGTTGTCTCATTTGAGAATAACGGTTCTTTGTCAACTGTAGTGGGTTGGTGGAAAATTATACCCTGGAGAGGACCAAATTGGTTCTCTCCTTTTAAATATTGAAAAAACCATTGGCAGTGGACATACTTTAAGACTATATATTTCTGAAACTAGTTTCACAATACAAATATTGACATGCAATTATTAATTGGTGGATTTTAAGTTGACATCTACAAAGGTTAATGTTAGAATACATTCAAAAATATATTTGAATGAGGTGTTTTATGATTCAAAATATTGTTACTTCAATAATCCTGTATTCTGGGACAGCCGTAGACTTACTTATTATCCTAATGTTATTTTTTGCCAAAAGAAAAAGCAGAAAGGACATCATTAACATCTATTTAGGACAATTTCTAGGCTCTGTTAGTCTAATATTCCTAAGTTTGCTTTTTGCATTTGTCTTAAATTATATTCCTAGTAAAGAGATTTTAGGTTTACTCGGTTTGATTCCAATTTTCCTAGGCCTCAAAGTTTTGCTTTTAGGAGATTCTGATGGAGAAGCTATTGCAAAAGATGGTTTGCGAAAAGACAATAAAAACCTGATTTTTCTAGTCGCTATGATTACTTTTGCAAGTTGTGGCGCTGACAATATTGGTGTCTTTGTCCCATATTTTACCACCTTAAATTTAGCGAATTTGATAGTGACTTTACTTACTTTTCTAGTCATGATTTATCTCTTGGTTTTTTCTGCCCAAAAATTAGCACAAGTCCCTTCTGTTGGAGAAACTTTGGAAAAATATAGCAGATGGTTTATTGCCGTTGTCTATTTAGGATTGGGGATGTATATCCTGATTGAAAACAACAGCTTTGACATGCTATGGGCTGTGTTAGGCTAGGAGAAAAAATTATGAAAAAAGATAGTATCTGTCAAGTGGATGTTATAAATCAACAAAATGTTACAACCGCAACGAACTACCTTGAAAAGGAAAAAGTCCAAAAATCACTTCGCATTTTATCAAAATTTACCGATAATAAACAGATAAATATCATCTTTTATCTCCTTGCCGTCGAAGAACTCTGTGTCTGCGATATAGCCTGTTTATTAAATCTCAGTATGGCATCTGCCTCCCACCATCTTCGTAAACTAGCCAATCAAAACATCTTGGACACTAGAAGAGAGGGGAAAATTATATATTATTTTATAAAAGATGAGGAAATCAGAGATTTTTTTAATCAACTAGGATAACAACTATTTTTACTACTTTTCCATGATTATAGGGAGATTATATATGAAATTTTTTGATGAAAATTACTCATAAGAAATACCTACTCGTATCAAATGTTTAAGAAAAAAGTATAATTTAAAGCAAAGCGACCTAGGTAATGCAGGTCAAGTTAGCCAAGTTGAAAAGGGAGGAATTTGAAAGAATTTGTATCTTTTATTTTTTGTTTCATTTATGCCCTATGCTACTGGAATAGTTAGTAGCATAGGGCACAGCTCTTTTATGGACTGATCGTTATTGTTTCAACGGTAGCAAACTGGTTTTTACATAAAGTAATTGATAAACCCAATATAGATCAGAAAGAATTACTTGAAGCTACCGCACAATATAGGAAGTTATTGATACCTGACCTAATAATTAAAGGAGTGGGATTGATTCTGTCCTTAATTCTCTATCCTCCGATTATGATGTATAGTGTTTTAATTGCGGCATTTTACATCATAACTTTAAAAACACTATCCGAAAAAAGAGTGAATAACTAAAAAACGGTGACCAAAGTTAGGTGTATTATTTTAATGCTTACAGACCTAAACTATTCCCCTATTAAAACAATATTGATTCAAATTTTATGAAATGAATAAGTAGATTTCGTTCAGAAAATCCTTGATATTACGCTGTTTTTAGTCCAACTGAAATCAATACTTTCCAAACCAGGTCTTAAGAAAGCTCGTAAAGCATCACAATTTAGTAAACGTTAAAACTTATTTAAACTTATTGAAAGCATTTCGTATCAAAAATACGGGATGCTTTTTCTGTTCACCCCAAATTTTTGTAACTAGGTGATACTTGAAATTAATACAAATTTGGTTGTTTTTGATAAATCTAAGCAACACTAAATGATGAAGTGAAAGGGGATGAATCTTTGATAGTATTCATTTATTGTGAAATATGATATATTTATTAATTAGATGGATGAATACTTCTAGAGTTAAATATAGCATAATAGGGACAGACTTTTTGGTTTATTTTTGTTTGTAGTCGGATTATGAAAGAATATCCAATATTATGCGATAAGATAGAATGTTACAAAAAAGAAAGGGGATGCAATCCGATGAAGAAAGACAGATTAATTGTATTGACAGATGCTGTTCTAGCAATTATTATGACCATCTTGATTTTAGAGTTAGAAAAACCAACAACACCAAGTCTTGAAGCTTTTTGGGATTTACGGCAAAATTTCTTTGCTTGTTTTCTTTCCTTTTTCTGGTTGGGATCGTTATGGATGGCACTAAACACATTATGGGAAAAGGTTGAGAAAATTTCCTCAGAAATTATTTGGTGGAATTTGTTTCTACTCTTGGAGCGGCAGGAGTTCTCTTTGGAGAATTTCATGCCATCCAAGATACCAGTCTGAATGATGTGGTGGACCGGATCTATATAAATGTCAAGGATTTACCGTTTCAGTCCTTGGGAGCTTTAGCTAATATCCTGTCTGATGTTAAGAAGGGACTGATTCAAGACAGTCATATCTGGTCTTTCTTCCAGTCATTTTTCAAACAATATCAGTTGATAATCAGCTTAAATCAGATCTATCAGTTTGTCTATCTTTCTCTGATGGAGATCATGTCCTATCTTCACTTTGATTATTGGAAAAAACGGCTCGGTCAGGAGCTAGTATGAATAAGGAGAACAAATGAGACGTTTAAAAATGTTATGGCATATTATACAGGTTACGGGTTTTACTCGGTTTGCTCTGAGTTTTGTGACCTTTGTTTTTGGGTCAGGAGGCGTGCTTTTCCTAGTTGAACCTGCTATCACAAATTACGGAGACGGTCTTTGGTATGCTTTTGTGACTTCGACGACTGTCGGCTACGGGGATCTCCTAGCTGTGACCTTGATTGGAAGGATTACCAGTGTCTTCTTGACGATTTATGGGCTCATATTTTTTGGCTGTTTATCAGCTGTTATTATTAATTATTATACCGATTTAAATAAGGAAAGAGGAGAGGACAAATGACTGCCAATTATTCAACACGGGAATACCGTGAGAAATTATACGATGACCTTCATGTTCGATTGAGAGATACAGCGATTTTGATGTGTGCAATTTTTATTGCCTCTATCGGTCTAAATATGAATTCAACAGCTGTTATTATTGGAGCCATGTTAATTTCACCTCTCATGACACCGATTGTTGGACTGGGATTCGGTTTAGCTATTTTTGATACGCGTTTAATCAAGCAATCTCTAGAGGTTTTATTGACTCAAGTGTTGGTCAGTTTGCTTGTCTCGACTCTGTATTTCTGGATTTCTCCCTTGTCTTATGCAAGTAGCGAGTTGATCGCACGAACCTCTCCAACCATTTGGGATGTTCTCATTGCTATTGCTGGTGGGATTGCTGGTGTGATCGGTTCAAGGAAAAAAGAAGCAAACAATATCGTGCCAGGAGTAGCCATTGCTACAGCTTTGATGCCGCCTATCTGTACTGCTGGCTATGGTTTAGCTAATGGGAATGTACGATTTTTATTGGGCTCTCTATCTTTTCTTGATCAACTGTGTCTTTATCATGCTAGCCAACATTGTTGGAACAAGAATTTTGATGAGAAAATCTCCTTTAACTTCATTTAAAGAGCTGAGCATTAAAATGAGAATTGGCTTGATTTCTTTGATTGTATTGTTGATTCTTCCAGCTAGCTATTCGGCAGTTACTCTGACAATAGAACAAGCGCGCAAAGAAGGGATCAAACAGTTTGTAGGAAAAGAGTTCGCCAATTATACGGTTATTAATCAAGTCTACAAGTCAAGTAACAATGAATTGGTCTTGACGGTTGTTGGAGATCCGATTTCAGAAGAAGAATTAGAAACACTCCACCAAAAACAAGCCTCTTACGGTATTCAATCTGTTCAATTGAAAGTGAATCAAGTTCAGAACTCGCCAACATTAGATAGTGAAGCGACCAAGGAATTTTATGAAAACATTGACAAGTATATTGATCAAAAACTCTCTGAAAAAGATTCACAAAACGATCTCGTAAAAGAAAATGAAGCAGACAAGGATTGAGGACAATGAACTGAATCGGTTTTTACGCCGTGTTTTTCTTGTATCTTCCTCTTTCTTACTTATAGCAGGTTGTTTTTGCTTGAATAAGAAATAAATTAGAAGTTCTATCATCTAAGAAAAATGATGAAAAAAATCATTTAACTAATGGTGTGAACGTTTAGTGTTTATCAGCTCCATTCTCTGTAATTTTGGGGGTAAAATCCACACCATTTAGATAAAATTAGTTGAATTTGATTGGAAAAACGCTTTTATAAAAGCGGAGAAAAGTCTTGATATTACGCTGTTTTTAGTCCAACTGAAATTCATACTTTCCAAACCAGGTCTTAAGAAAGCTCGTAAAGCATCACAATTTAGTAAACGTTAATTCGAAAGAATTACAATATTTACAAAGAACACCTTTCGAGGTGTTCTTTTTATGTTTTCATACTAAATTGTGGCAGTTGACGTAGTTGTTGTGGCTTTAGCCACTTACAAATACGGCTGCAATTCGACGAAGTCAATTGCCTCTAAACGTTAATTCGTTGCTGGAAAGCAGAATACAAACGAAAACACTTTGCATCTTGCAAGGTGTTTTTTGTATGAGAACTAGCGGTGCGCAATTAGGATAGCTCTAGCGACTTTAGTCGCGTAGAGATATGCTATGCACAGTTGCCCCAAGAAAACAAGCGAAGCGATATTTGAATGGATAGCAACCACTGCACGCAAAATGTTAATTCGAAAGAATTACTATACTTACAATGAGCACCCTTCGGGGTGTTTTTTTTGTATAACTGAATTTGAAGCAAATAAAAACCACCCTATCTTCCACGGTCAAACATGACTGTAGAAAATAGAGTGGGTCTAGGATGTTAAAGACTATTTGTCGTCTTTATGAAAGATATTTTTAACGCCCTTGATAGCTCCTTCAACAGCTTCTTTTGCATCTTCAGCAACTTCTTTTGCTTTTGAAGCAACTTTTTCAGCAGTGCCTTCAGCTTCTGTTTTTGTATCGCCGGTTAATTTACCAAGGCCTTCTTTAACAGAACCTTTTGCTTGGTTCAATTTTTCTTCTAATGACATAGCGTCACCTCCATGAAGTTAGTAGTTTTTTCTCTGAATGCAATACTGTTGATTTAAAAAAATAAAAAATATTTGTCTCAGATTAGAATGAGTATATTCTTTTTAAAATAGAAAGTCAAATTTTTGCTACGGCTAAAAAACAGGATCGCTTTCCGGTCACGAATAATGACCGACTAATAAGTCACGATATTTCGTTTTTCCAGCAAAGATTTGAAACGAAAGAAGCAAAAAACTTTTTCTGTCTCCAATGAAATAAATGGTATAATAATCGTGAATGGAAACATCGTAACGCTGTTTTTTGAAAAAGAGAAGATAAATATGAAAAGAATCCTCACAACCTACCCTATTATCAGCACTTTAGCTCTAATCTGTTTGTTGCTCGGTCTATTGACTTCCTTTTATGGGGATGCTATGTATGACTTATTAGCTTTTCATTCGAAGCCGGTGTATGGTTGGCAGTATGTCAGTGGGACCTTGATGCATGGTAGTAAAGGAGCCCCTGCCTGGTTTTTATGGGTCCATTTGATTTTAAACGGACTCATGATCCTTCCCTTCGGTGGACTGCTAGAAAGAAAAAGAGGCTCCATACAAGTCTTAATCGTTTTTGTGACGGCGACAGTCCTCTCTTCCATCGTTTTTCACTTCTTAACACACGGGCAGGACATTCAGGCAACAGGGATCTCTGCCGTCGGCTATGCCTTTGTGACCGGAGGGGTTATGCTCCTGCCAAACGTGTGGAAAGAATTTTCGCGCACCGTAAAATGGCTTTATCTATTCTTAATTTTCCTATCTGGCCTCATGCTCTTACCAGCAATCACCGGATGGATCTCAACACTATTGCATCTTTCAGGGATTGTGAGTTATCTGTTGGTCTTTATCGGAAGTAAAGGCTTGAAGGGAAGGAGCTAACTATTAAGACGGCTCCTCAGTATGGTTTTCATCGTACTTCCTTGACTCTTCCTCTACCGCGCCGTATAATATTCTATATCAATGAAGAAATCACCTTTTGTCATTGTGCAAAGGGTGATTTTATAACGGTAAAAAGGAGACACAATGGGGTATATCTCTACAATCAAAACAGCTGTTCAGCTCTTTCCTTTTCTGGCATTTTTGTTGACCTTGCCCTACATGATTTTGAATTATCGAAAATATGGTTCGGTCAATAAATTGCGGGTGCTGATTTTCTATTCTTTTATGCTTTACTTGATGACGGTCTATCTCTTGGTGATCTTGCCTCTGCCGGATCCAAGTAAGATTCATACTAGCTACTCGGAAATGGTCAATCTCCATCCCTTTGCTTTTGTGGTGGATTTTTTCAAGGAGAGCCCCTTTGATCTAGCGCAGACTGGTACTTGGATTCAAGCTCTTAAGCATCCAACTTTTTATGTGCCTGCCTTTAATGTCCTGATGTTGATTCCTTTTGGGATGTATCTGCGCTATTATTTCAAGTGTGGTTTTAAGAAAACGATCCTTCTGGCAGCTCTCTTTAGTCTCTTTTTGGAACTGACCCAGTTATCAGGTCTCTACTTTATGTATCCGGGTCCTTACCGCCTGGCAGATGTTGATGATATTATTCAAAATACTACCGGTGGTGGAGTGGGTTATCTGCTCGGTTGGTTCCTGGTTTGGTTATTGCCAACACGAGATGAAATTGACGAGCATTCTTTCCGAGTAGGAACGAGAGTATCTGGTTTCCGGATGGGGCTTGCCTTCTTGATCGACTTTGTGATGCTTTCCTTGCTTTACGTGGTAATCGAGAGTTTAGAGACGATTCCTTATGTAGCGGTTTTGGCTGTTTATTTTGCCTTGATTCCCTTGTGGCGGGGTAAAACCTTGGGAATGGCTTTGTTGAAATTCCGCTTGCATTTTGACAAGCAAAAATGGCTTCGCACCATCTGGCGGGGGATTCTAGTAGTGGGCTATTTCTATCTGATTCCTCAAGGGTTGTTCTATTTGATTTCGCTCTTGAATAGCGATTTGACGGACAATTCCCTCTTAACCCTGTCCATGATTTTATTGCTCTTCTTTATGCTTTTATTGTACCTGATTCTGACTCTTGCCATCGTCTTACTTAATCGTCGCTTTCCCTTTGACCGTTTAGCTGGAGCTGAGTATGAGAGTACGGTGCGCGTGAAGAAAGAGCTCTTAAAGGATGAAACCGAATCATCAAAATAGAGAGAGTGGGACAGAAATCGGTAATTCGTTAGAATTTGATTTCGTCGTCTCACCTCCGCACAGTTGAGTAGGGCTGTAAAAGCTGATGAAATCAGCGTAGTAGAGCCCACGCAACCACTGCGTCTTGCTCGACAATCCAAAAACAATTAAGAGGCTAGGACTTTTGTCCCAGCCTCTTTATTTTTTTATACACATAAAAATATCCGAACGTTCCCAGTTGAGAAGGGCGATTTTAAGGGGATTGTGCTACAATGGAAGCAAATAGATAGAATGGAGCAGTGAAATGAAAGCAATTATTACAGTCGTTGGTAAAGACCAAAAAGGAATCGTAGCGGGTGTTGCAACGAAAGTAGCAGAATTAGGACTCAATATCGATGATATCTCTCAAACTGTATTGGATGAATACTTTACCATGATGGCGGTCGTATCGTCAGATGAGAAAAAAGATTTCACACAGCTTCGTTCAGAGTTGGAAGAATTCGGTCAGTCTCTGCATGTGAAAATCAATATCCAAAGCGCAGCGATTTTTGATGCTATGCACAATTTGTAAGATAGGGGTTGAGAATTTATGGACATTAGACAGGTAACAGAAACCATTGCCATGATTGAGGAGCAGAACTTCGATGTTCGGACTATCACCATGGGGATTTCGCTTCTCGATTGTATTGATCCAGATATCGAAAAGGCAGCTGAAAAAGTCTACAATAAGATTGTGACAAAGGCCAAAGATTTGGTGGCTGTGGGGGATGAGATTGCGGCAGAACTTGGCATTCCGATTGTGAATAAGCGGGTTTCAGTCACTCCAATTTCTATTATCGGAGCCGCAACAGATGCGACAGACTATGTACCCTTTGCTAAGGCACTGGATCGTGCGGCGAAGGAAGTTGGGGTCAACTTTATCGGTGGCTTCTCAGCTCTGGTTCAAAAAGGCTACCAAAAAGGGGATGAAATCCTCATTAATTCCATTCCTCGCGCCCTTGCGGAGACAGATTTTGTCTGCTCTTCAGTCAATATCGGATCGACCAAGACAGGGATCAATATGACCGCTGTCCGAGATATGGGTCGTATCATTAAAGAGGCATCCCAAGCAGATCCAATGGGGCCTGGTAAGCTCGTAGTCTTTGCCAATGCAGTAGAAGATAATCCCTTTATGGCGGGTGCCTTCCACGGTGTCGGTGAAGCAGATGTCGTCATCAACGTTGGGGTTTCAGGACCAGGTGTCGTCCAACGGGCCATCGAAAAAGTTCCCGGAGCAAGCTTTGATGTATTGGCGGAAACAGTCAAGAAGACAGCTTTCAAGATTACCCGTGTCGGTCAATTAGTCGGTCAAATGGCTAGTGAACGCCTAGGAGTAGAGTTTGGAATTGTAGACTTGTCTCTCGCACCAACACCAGCTGTTGGGGACTCGGTTGCCCGTGTCCTTGAAGCCATGGGGCTTGAAGTGGTAGGGACCCACGGGACAACAGCAGCGCTGGCTCTGCTCAATGACCAAGTGAAAAAAGGTGGCATCATGGCTTGTAACCAAGTCGGTGGTTTGTCAGGTGCCTTCATTCCTGTCTCAGAAGATGAAGGGATGATTGCGGCGGTCCAATCAGGTCATATCAACCTGGAAAAATTGGAAGCCATGACAGCCATCTGTTCCGTCGGTCTAGATATGATTGCCATCCCAGCAGATACTCCAGATACAACCATTGCGGCCATGATTGCCGACGAAGCAGCTATCGGGGTGATCAACCAAAAGACAACAGCCGTTCGGATCATTCCTTATGGTAAGGAAGGCGATATGTTAGAGCTCGGTGGACTTCTTGGGTCTGCTCCGGTAATGAAGGTCAACAAAGCTTCGTCAGCTGATTTCATTGCCCGTGGTGGTCAAATTCCAGCTCCGGTTCATAGCTTTAAAAACTAAGAGAAATCTAGTATAATAGTAGAAAATAGAAAAGTCTGTGATGATGAAACTCCAGACTTTTTTCTTGCAAAAGGAGACAAGATGGCTAAAACAAGATTATTTGTGATTCGTCATGGGAGAACCATGTTTAATACCATTGGCCGTGCTCAAGGCTGGTCCGATACACCCTTGACAGCAGAAGGAGAACGAGGGATTCAAGCTCTAGGAATCGGCTTGCGTGAGTCCGGTTTGGAGTTTACTCGAGCTTATTCCAGTGATTCAGGCCGTGCCATTCAGACAATGGGGATCATTCTTGATGAATTGGGCTTGAAAGACCAGATTCCTTATCGCTTTGACAAACGGATCCGCGAGTGGTGTTTTGGTAGCTTTGATGGGGCCTACGGTGGGGAACTCTTTCACGGTGTCGTGCCGCGCGTGCTGGATGTAGAAGACTATAAGACTTTGACCTTGGAAGACTTGGCCAATGGAATTTGCCAAGTGGACACAGCAAATTGGGCTGAACCATGGGAAGTCTTGAAAAACCGAATCCTAGAAGGTTTTGAAGCCATTGCCAAAGAAGTAGAAGAAAATGGTGGAGGCAATGCCTTGGTGGTCAGTCATAGTTGGACCATTCAGACCTTGGTCTGCTTGATCGAAGGAAAACCAAATCTCAATCTACCTCTTTCAAACGGTAGTGTTACCCTTGTAGAATATGAAGATGGAGAATTGACGGTTAAGGGGGTTGGAGATAGCAGTTACCGTGAGGTCGGTGAAAACTTGCAAGAATCCTAGTTCGTCCTGAAAGGCTGATCTTTTGGTCATGCCTTTTCTTTCTCTCAAAACTTGTAAGAGCTTTCCTACTTTCTTTTTGCAAAAAATGATATAATGAAAGAGATACATACGGAGGTAATACAATGACAAAAACCAGATTATATATTGCTCGTCATGGAAAAACCATGTTTAATACCATTGGGCGGGCACAGGGCTGGTCAGACACTCCGCTGACAGAAGCAGGAGAGCGTGGAATTCGAGAATTAGGACTTGGTCTCAAGGAAGCTGGGCTTTCTTTTGAAGAGGCTGTTTCGAGTGATTCTGGACGCACCATTCAAACCATGGGAATTATTCTTCAAGAACTCGGTCTGACAGGGGAAATCCCTTATCGTTATGACAAACGGATCCGCGAGTGGTGTTTTGGTAGTTTTGACGGTGCTTATGATGGCGATCTCTTCATGGGGGTCTTACCCCGTGTCTTTAAGGTCGATGATTTCCATCAGTTAAGCCTAATGGAGTTAGCTGAAGGAATCGTCGAAGTGGATACCACTGGTTGGGCTGAATCCTGGGGTACCTTGAGTGGCCGGATCTTAGAAGGTTTTGAAGCCATCGCAAAAGAGGTAGAAGCAGCTGGCGGTGGGAATGCGATTGTGGTCAGCCACGGCATGACCATTACGACCTTGATTTATCTCATCGATCCAAAAGCGGTCGAAGAATTGGTCTTGGACAACGGAAGCGTGACGGTTTTGGCTTATGAAGATGGTGCTTTCAGTATTGAAAAGATTGGGGATCTGTCCTATCGTAAGGTTGGAGCAAAACTTCTAGAGGGTGGCCATGACGAATAAGTATAGACGCGCAAGAAAAAAACGTAAGAAATGGTGGCCTTACCTATTGAGTTTCTTTCTTCTTGTGGTCCTTGGATCGGGAATTGGTGCTTACTTAGCGAAGCCAAGCTTGTTTTCAGGGCTTCAGTTTTGGAAGGCTAAAAAAACAGCTGTAACGACTCCCTCTTCTTCTAAGAAAAAGAAAGAAAAATCAGATTTACCAGCCGTTTCGACAAAAGACTGGCAGTTGATCTTGGTTAATCGTGACAATGTGAAGCCTGAGCTGAACCCACAATTGACAGATGTGGATGCTATCAAAGTGGATAGTCGGATTGTAGAACCAACTCGTCAATTTTTAGAAGCGGCTCGAAAAATTGCCCCAGAAGAAACCTTGATATCAGGCTATCGAAGTGTGGCCGAGCAAACAGAGCTCTATAATGAGCGTGTTGCGCAACTAGAGGCTAGTGGTCTTTCGCACGAAGAAGCTGAAAAGCAGGTGCAGACCCAGGTACAGGTCCCTGGTGCGAGTGAACACCAGACGGGGCTTGCGATTGATATGAGTGTCGAAGCTGGTCAAAGTGATGAGTTGGGCATGCAGTTGGCTGCCATCGCACCGCAATATGGCTTTGTCCTTCGCTACCCAGATGGGAAGAGCAACATCACGGGTGTGAATTTTGAGAATTGGCATTTCCGTTATGTTGGCGTAGAAAATGCTCAGTATATGGCCAAGCATCAGCTAGTATTGGAAGAATATATTCAGCTATTGAAAAAAGCTGGTAAATAGGAGGAGATTCACTTCTCTAGGTCTTAAGAATGATTTTTAGCACTCTTTGAAAAGAGTGCTAATTTTTTGGTTTTTTCTCTTGACTTTCTTTTGGATGGGTGTATAATAGAATCAAGGTTTAGCACTTAAATGTTTAGAGTGCTAAAAAATGAAAGAGAGGTGAGGTCATGGTTACAGAACGTCAAAATGAGATTCTCAATCTTGTCGTCGATATCTTTACCAAGACCCACGAACCGGTCGGTTCAAAAGCACTACAAGATGTCATTCAATCCAGTAGTGCGACCATCCGAAACGACATGGCTGCCCTCGAAAAACAAGGCTTACTAGAAAAGGCCCACACTTCGAGTGGCCGAATGCCTAGCCGAGCTGGTTTTCAATATTTTGTTCAGAACTCGCTTGATCTAGAGCTGATTGATGAGCAAGATGTCTACCAAGTGGTGAAAGCCTTTGATTTCGAAGCCTTTAAGTTAGATGATATCTTGGATGCTACGGCCAAGTTGCTAGCCCAGATGACGGGTTACACCGCAGTGATTCAGGATGTTGAACCGACACGTCAGCGCTTGACTGGTTTTGAGATTGTTCCATTATCCAATCACGATGCCTTAGCAGTTCTGACCTTGGATGAATCAAAGCCTGTCACCGTCCAGTTTGCCATTCCAAAGAATTTCTTAACCAGTGACTTGGAAATCTTCCATCAGCTGGTTCAAGAACGCTTCATTGGAAATACAGTTTTGGATATCCACTACCGCTTGCGGACGGAGATTCCACAGATTGTACAGCGCTATTTCAAGACGACAGACAATGTGCTGGATCTCTTTGATTACGTCTTCTCGCAACTGTTTCAAGAACTGGTCTTTGTAGAAGGAAAGGTTTCATCCTTAACCTACGCCGATCTTCAGACCTATCAGTTCTTGGACAATCCCCAACATGTAGCTCTCGAGTTGCGAGGGGGAATGCCAGAAGACCAAATGACCCAGATCCTGGTTGCAGAATCTCAAGAGAAGGCCTTGAAGAATGTGACGGTGATTAGCCACAAGTTCTTGGTTCCTTATCGTGGGATGGCCCTCATGCATGTGATCGGTCCCGTAGAGATGGATTACAGGCGTGTGATTAGCCTGGTCAATGTCATCGGCCGAGTCCTAGTCATGAAGTTGACGGACTACTACCGTTACCTCAACAGCAACCATTATGAAGTAAATTAAGACCAAATGAAAGGGGTGTATGCCTTGACAGAAGATATCAAAAAAGAAGACGTGAAAGAAGAGGAAGTTGCCCAAACAACTGAAGAAGTTGTAGAGGAAAGCAACCAACCTTCTGAGTTAGAAGAAGCACAAGCGCGTGCCGAGGAATTTGAAAACAAGTACCTTCGTGCTCATGCAGAAATGCAAAACATTCAGCGCCGTGCCAATGAAGAACGTCAACAATTACAAAAATACCGTAGCCAAGATTTGGCAAAAGCGATCTTACCATCACTGGACAACCTCGAACGCGCCCTTGCCGTCGAAGGATTGACAGATGATGTGAAGAAGGGCTTGGAAATGGTCCAAGAAAGTTTGGTACATGCTCTGAAAGAAGAAGGAATTGAAGAAATTCCAGCGGACGGAGCCTTTGACCATAACTACCACATGGCCATCCAAACCTTGCCTGCAGATGATGAACATCCAGCAGACACCATCGCACAAGTCTTCCAAAAAGGCTACAAACTCCATGACCGCATCCTGCGTCCAGCCATGGTAGTAGTATATAACTAGGCTAGAGAACTTAAAAACCTTGTCCGAAACGACACTAAACTATGAAAGAAAGATAAGACGCAAGCCGGAGGCTTGCAAGGAAGATATTTCCCGCCGTGGTGAAAGTTTCAGTAGCTTGTGCTACTGAAACAGGGGATTTTTGAGACAGTAGGCTCAAAAATAAGTGATGAAATCCCGAAGGGAGTTGCTCACGTCCCCACCACTTAAGGGAAATATCAAAAAGAAAAAAAGATAAAAAACAACGAGGAGAAAAACATATGTCTAAAATTATCGGTATTGACTTAGGTACAACAAACTCAGCAGTAGCAGTTCTTGAAGGAACTGAAAGCAAAATCATCGCGAACCCAGAAGGAAACCGTACAACTCCATCTGTAGTGTCATTCAAAAACGGTGAAATCATCGTTGGTGACGCTGCAAAACGTCAAGCAGTCACAAACCCAGATACAGTGATCTCTATCAAATCTAAGATGGGTACTTCTGAAAAAGTTTCTGCTAACGGCAAAGAATACACACCACAAGAAATCTCAGCTATGATCCTTCAATACTTGAAAGGCTACGCTGAAGATTATCTTGGTGAAAAAGTAACTAAAGCAGTTATCACAGTTCCAGCTTACTTCAACGATGCTCAACGTCAAGCAACTAAAGACGCTGGTAAAATCGCTGGTCTTGAAGTAGAACGTATTGTCAACGAACCAACTGCAGCAGCCCTTGCTTATGGTTTGGATAAGACTGATAAAGAAGAAAAAATCTTGGTATTCGACCTTGGTGGTGGTACATTCGACGTATCTATCCTCGAACTCGGTGATGGTGTCTTCGATGTATTGGCAACTGCAGGGGATAACAAACTCGGTGGTGACGACTTTGACCAAAAAATCATCGACTACTTAGTAGCAGAATTCAAGAAAGAAAATGGTATCGACTTGTCAACAGACAAGATGGCCCTTCAACGTTTGAAAGATGCAGCTGAAAAAGCGAAGAAAGACCTTTCTGGTGTCACTTCAACTCAAATCAGCTTGCCATTCATCACTGCAGGAGCTGCTGGACCTCTTCACTTGGAAATGACCTTGACTCGTGCGAAATTCGACGATTTGACTCGTGACCTTGTAGAACGTACGAAAACTCCAGTTCGTCAAGCCCTTTCAGATGCAGGTTTGAGCTTGTCAGATATCGACGAAGTCATCCTTGTCGGTGGTTCAACTCGTATCCCTGCCGTTGTAGAAGCTGTTAAAGCTGAAACTGGTAAAGAACCAAACAAATCAGTGAACCCTGATGAAGTAGTTGCCATGGGTGCTGCGATCCAAGGTGGTGTGATCACTGGTGACGTGAAAGACGTTGTCCTTCTTGACGTAACGCCATTGTCACTTGGTATCGAAACAATGGGTGGAGTCTTCACAAAACTCATCGACCGCAACACAACCATTCCAACATCTAAATCACAAGTCTTCTCAACTGCAGCAGACAACCAACCAGCCGTTGATATCCACGTTCTTCAAGGGGAACGCCCAATGGCAGCAGATAACAAGACTCTTGGACGCTTCCAATTGACTGACATCCCAGCGGCACCTCGTGGTATCCCACAAATTGAAGTAACATTTGACATCGACAAGAACGGTATCGTATCTGTTAAGGCCAAAGATCTTGGAACTCAAAAAGAACAAACGATCGTTATCCAATCAAACTCAGGTTTGACAGATGAAGAAATCGACCGCATGATGAAAGATGCAGAATCTAACGCTGAAGCAGATAAGAAACGTAAAGAAGAAGTAGACCTTCGTAACGAAGTAGACCAAGCTATCTTTGCGACTGAAAAGACAATCAAGGAAACTGAAGGCAAAGGCTTTGATGCAGAACGTGACGCGGCTCAAGCAGGACTTGATGATCTTAAGAAAGCTCAAGAATCAGGTAACCTTGAAGAAATGAAAGCAAAACTTGAAGCCTTGAACGAAAAAGCACAAGCATTGGCTGTTAAACTCTACGAACAAGCTGCAGCAGCGCAACAAGCCCAAGCAGGAGCAGAAGGCGCACAAGCAGCAGGAAACGCAGGCGATGACGTCGTAGACGGAGAGTTTACGGAGAAGTAAAACAATCCAGTGGATTGTTTTAGCGGAACCTCCTGAAATAAAGAAAGGTTCCGAGATTTGAGGATTCCTTTAAGCCGAAACTCAATTCAGCCTAACTAGTAAATGATAAAAAGAAATCCAGAGGTTGCAACCCAGCCTCTGTTTTTCGGTAAAATAGAGGATGTTGCGTATGAAAAAAGTACTTTGTTTGATTTATCCTAATTTTTCTCTTTATGAGATAACTGCTTTAACGAGTACTTTAGCTCTGTCTTTTGATGTTACGATTGATTATGCTGCTTCAGATCATTCGATGGTGGTCTCTGAGGATGGCTTACCCTGTCAACCAACGAAAACACTAGATCAAATCCGTATTGAAGAGTATTCTTGCGTGATTTTGCCCGGGATGGTCAACATAGGACCTGCCCTACAGGATGGAAAATTGATTTCGTTCTTGAGGGACCTTGGTGAGCAAGATATCCTCGTTGCAGCCATTTCTTCAGCGCCTCTTTTATTAGCGAAAGCAGGTCTGTTGAAGGACACGAAATATACAGGTGGAATTTGGCAAAACTTCTTTGACTATTTTGAGTTTCTTCCACGTGAAAATTTCCAACCCAAACTGGTTGTGCAAGATAAACAAATCATTACGGCTATCGGTTTTGCCCATCAAGAGTTTGCAAGAAAAGTGATTCTAAGTTTAGGCTTGGCAGAGAATACGGACAACTATTTTAAAGAACGAAACGACTACTCAGAAGAGGATTTGATATTTACTCTATCGGACCAAGACTTTGATCAAGTGAAGCGAAGTATAGAAAACAGCCTCTAAAGATTTACATGAAAATTATAGAAAGGAACAAAGAGCGTTCGGGGAATTGAACTCGAGCGGAAAGCTTGGAAATTAGATAAACCGCCTAAGAAATCAGGATTTCTTGTCGGTTTCCTAAATTTCAGTCGCTTTCTGTTCGCTCTTAGTATCTTGTATGAACAATACTGAATTTTATGACCGTTTGGGCGTTTCAAAGAATGCATCTCAAGATGAGATCAAGAAAGCCTATCGGAAATTATCTAAAAAATATCACCCAGATATCAACAAGGAGCCTGGTGCTGAGGAAAAGTACAAGGAAGTTCAAGAAGCTTATGAGACTTTGAGTGACGAGCAAAAACGGGCTGCTTATGACCAATATGGTGCTGCGGGTGCCAATGGTGGCTTCGGTGGCGGAGCAGGTGGTTTTGGTGGCTTTGATGGTGCTGGTTTTGGTGGCTTTGAAGACATCTTCTCTAGCTTCTTTGGTGGTGGTGCAAGCCGTAATCCGAATGCTCCTCGTCAAGGGGATGACCTCCAATACCGCGTCAATCTCAAGTTTGAAGAAGCGATTTTTGGTGCGGAAAAAGAAGTCAAGTACCATCGGGAAGCTAGCTGTCATACCTGTCATGGTTCTGGAGCTAAGCCAGGCACTAGTCCGGTGACCTGTGGACGCTGTCATGGTTCTGGAGTCATCAATGTGGATACGCAAACCCCTCTTGGGATGATGCGCCGTCAAGTGACCTGTGATGTCTGTCATGGTCGTGGTCAAGAAATCAAGGATCCATGTACGACTTGTCGTGGAACAGGTCATGAAAAACAAGCTCATAGCGTGAATGTCAAGATTCCTGCCGGAGTTGAAACGGGTCAACAAATCCGCTTAGCTGGTCAAGGAGAAGCTGGCTTTAACGGTGGACCATACGGGGACTTGTATGTTGTTGTCAATGTTGAGCCGAGCGATCGTTTCGAACGAGATGGCTCAACCATCTACTACAAGTTAGACTTGAACTTTGTTCAAGCAGCTCTTGGAGATACGGTCCATGTGCCAACTGTTCACGGAGATGTCGATTTGGTCATTCCTGAAGGAACCCAAACCGGTAAGAAATTCCGCCTCCGTGGAAAAGGTGCTCCAAGCTTGCGTGGTGGTGCTATGGGGGATCAATATGTATCTGTCAATGTCGTCACCCCAACTGGTTTAAATGACAAGCAAAAAGAAGCCCTTCAAGCCTTTGCGGAAGCAAGTGATTTGAAGGTCAACCCAAAGAAAAAAGGGTTCTTTGACAAGGTCAAAGATGCTTTAGATGATTTATAAGAATGAACGAGTTTCCTTTTGAGTAAGGAGCTCGTTTTATTTTGGATCGAATCCAAGAACTTCCTCTCCTAATTAAAGAATAATGAGAAGCCTCATTGAATTTATTAAGATATCGTGGTAAATTTAAGAAAACGATTACAATGACAATTTAGGAGGTCCTGATGAAATCAGATCAACCACGTTATGCGATTCGCAAGTATGCAGTAGGAGCTGCTTCGGTGCTCATAGGATTTTTTGCTGGCGCGAATGTTGTAGCAGCTGATACGCCAACGGCTACAGACAGCCCTTCAACGACAGTTCCAACTCAGCCAAACGAGGGTGAGTCGACGATTTCCCTTAATGAGGAAGCTTCTCAGCCAACAGTAGAAAAACCAACGGCTCCTGCCCCAATCGTCGATCAAAGTCAACCGACACTGCCTGATCGTGAATTGCGGGTATCAGATCTTGACCGTTTGATTCGCGAAGAAGCAAGTTCTGTCGCAGAGTCGGATGTGGCAGCTCAACCAGCGACGGAAACGCCTGCTAAAGATCCTGATCAGGAAGAAAAATTAGCCAAGAAAAAGATTGTTTCGATCGATGCCGGTCGCAAGTACTTCTCACCAGAGCAAATCAAGGAAATCATTGATGAAGCTAGTAAGACGGGCTATACAGACTTGCATCTTCTAGTTGGAAATGACGGCTTGCGCTTTGTGCTGGATGATATGTCTTTGAAAGTGGGAGATACTTCTTATTCTAGCCAAGCCGTGACAGATGCGGTTGAAAAAGGGACAAAAGCTTATTACGATGATCCGAACGGGACAGCCTTGACCCAGGCTCAAATGGATGATATTTTGGCCTACGCCAAATCGAAGAAAGTAGGTGTCATCCCAACCATTAATAGTCCAGGTCACATGGATGCGATTCTGACAGCCATGGAACAATTGGGGATCGAAAATCCTCACTTTAATTATTTTGGTACAAAGAAATCAGCTCGAACAGTTGATTTGGACAACCAAAAAGCCTTAGACTTTACCAAGGCTTTGGTAGACAAGTATGCGGCTTATTTCAGCGGCAAGGCAGACATTTTTAACATTGGTTTGGATGAATATGCCAACGATGCCACAGATGCCCATGGTTGGCAGGTTCTCCAAGCCAGCAAGCATTGGCCAGGTGAAGGCTATCCAGAAAAAGGCTATGAAAAATTCATCCAATATGCTAATGATCTAGCAGCTATTGTGAAAAAACACAAGATGAAACCAATGGCTTTCAATGATGGAATCTACTACAATGGCGATACTTCCTATGGTACTTTTGACAAGGATATCATTGTGTCCTACTGGACAGGTGGCTGGAATGGCTATGATGTCGCTTCTTCAAAACTCTTGTCTGAACTAGGTCATCAGATTCTTAATACCAATGATGCTTGGTATTATGTGCTTGGACGGGACAAGGCTGGATCTGGTTGGTACAATCTTGATCAAGGTCTCGAAGGAATTTCCAAGTCAGCGATTGATGTGGTTCAAAAAAATGATGGAGCTAAGGTACCTTTCGTCGGTGGCATGGTAGCTGCCTGGGCAGATACGCCATCTGCAACCTACAAAAAAGACCTTCTCTTTAAGCTCATGCATGCTTTCGCGGACAAGAACGCGGACTACTTTGTAGCAGATCCTGAAGTGGTCGAAAAAGCTCTTTCAGAAGCTCCAACTGATTTGGATCACTATACACCGGAATCTCTAGTAGCCTTTACGGCAGCTAAAAAAGCATTAGAAGGGGCAGGAGCAGACACGACTCGAGCAGAGGCCAAAACCTTGATCGACCATCTCAAAGTAGCTCAGGATGCTTTGGTGTATACAGAAAGCTACGCGAAAGAAGTTGCTGCAAAAGAAGCAGCGGAAAAACTTACCATGAAGAAGGTCATCTCGATCGATGCGGGCCGCAAATACTTCTCACTGGATCAGTTGAAACGGATCGTCGACAAGGCCAGTGAGCTGGGTTATTCTGACTTGCACCTCCTGGTCGGAAACGATGGTATGCGCTTCGTCCTCGATGATATGACGGTGGAAGCCAATGGAAAAACCTATGCTAGTGATGATGTGAAAAAGGCCATTTTAGAAGGCACCAAGGCCTATTACGATGATCCAAATGGTCAAGCATTGACCCAAGCGGAAATGGATGAACTCCACGCTTATGCGACTGCGAAAGGAATCGGCTTGATTGCGGCAGTCAATAGTCCTGGACACATGGATGCTTTGTTGGTGGCCATGGAAAAATTGGGCATTGAAAATCCACAAGCCAGCTTTGATACGGTTTCAAAAACAACCATGGATTTGACCAATGAAGCAGCAGTCAACTTTACTAAAGCCTTGATTGGCAAGTACATGGACTACTTCAAAGACAAGTCTAAGATCTTTAACTACGGAACAGATGAATATGCCAATGACGCTACCAGTGCGCAAGGTTGGTACTACCTCAAGTGGTATGATCTCTATGGTAAATTTGCGGAGTATTCCAATAGTCTTGCAGCTATGGCGCGTGAAAAAGGCTTGCAGCCAATGGCCTTTAACGATGGCTTCTATTATGGAGATGAAGATGATGTTGCCTTTGACAAGGACGTCTTGATTTCCTACTGGTCTAAAGGATGGTGGGGCTATAACCTCGCATCTCCACAGTATTTGGCAGATAAGGGGTATAAATTCCTCAATACCAACGGAGACTGGTACTATGTTTTGGGAAGAACACCTGAAACGGGTGGTGGTTATATTGAAAAAGCGATTGCCAATGCAGCTGCTACCCCATTTAGACAACTCCCAAGTACAACATATCCAGAAACATCTTTGCCGATGGTCGGTAGCATGGTAGCTGTTTGGTGTGATACCCCAAGTGAAGAATACATCGAAAAAAATGTCTTTGATCTCATGGAAGCTTTTGCCAACCACAACAAGGACTATTTCAAGGCAGACTTCACTGCTCTTAGAAAAGCAGTTGCTACGGTGCCAACAGATCTAGACATATACACACCAGAATCGCGCGCAGCACTTGCGAAAGTCTTAGATAACTTGAATTGGAATGTGAGCCGTGCTCATCAAGATCAGGTGGATCAAGAAGTGGCTGCTCTGACTCAAGCCCTTGCGGGGCTCAAGCCAATCACGCAAGTAGGTAGCTTGGCTGAAAATGACGTCAAAGCCCTAGTGGAAGACAAACCAAGTCTTGACATCGTGGAGAAAGAACCTGATTTTGACCTTGTGGAACGGACCAATCCAGATCTCGCTAAAGGAGAACGCAGAGTGATCCAGGCTGGGGTTAAAGGGCAAGGTCTTGAGTATGTAGAGGTTTCGGCACTTGATCAAAGTCGAAAAGTGATCGCTACAGAAGTTGCTAAAGAGCCAGTTGCAGAAATTGTTGAAGTCGGTACCAAAGAGGTTGTGACTCCAGCAAGCCCTTCAGTAGAAGCACCAGTGAAATCAGACGTGCTCGTAAACAAAGTGGTTCCAGATCCTTCAACACCTCAAGTGATCGCGAAGGATCAACCAGTAGCACCAGTAAATACCCCATCGCCAATTCCAGCAGCTGTGGAAAAAGAGGTTCGTTCAGAAGCAGTATCTTCTAACAAGCAACTCCCGGAAACAGGAGTGGAATCTGCTCTGGGACTCGCTTTACTAGGGGCGATCTTAGGAGCAGCAGGAATAGACTTGAAAAATAAAAAAAGAGACTGAGACCTAGTTGACTTGTAACAGGTCGAAGTTAGGAGAGTGGGACAGAAATCGGTCATTCGTTAGAATTCGATTTCGTCGTCCCACCTCCGCACAGTTGAGTAGGGCTGTAAAAGCTGATGAAATCAGCGTAGTAGAGCCCACTCAACCACTGCGTCTTGCTCGACAATCCAAAAATAATTGAGAGGCTAGGACTTTTGTCCCAGCCTCTTTTTGTGCTTGCAAAACTGTACCCGGACAGTTTGGTTTTTTCACTCTTGTAACCCCTTCTATATCTTGCTAAAATAGAACCATGACACGATACAAAGCAACCATTTCATATGATGGGACCTTGTTTGCAGGGTTTCAACGCCAACCGCATGCCCGTAGTGTGCAAGAGGAAATCGAGAAGACCTTGACGCGCCTCAATCAAGGAACCCCTGTTACCGTTCATGGAGCGGGGCGAACGGATTCCGGTGTCCATGCTCTTGGCCAGGTGATTCATTTTGATCTCCCCCAAGCGCGGGACGAGGAGAAGCTTCGCTTTGCCCTCGATACCCAAACCCCAGAGGATATTGATTTCGTCCGGGTGGAGCAAGTAGCAGATGACTTTCACTCACGCTATAAGAAGCACAGCAAGACCTATGAATTTATCGTGGATTATGGTCGTCCCAAGAACCCCATGATGCGCCACTATGCGACCCACTACCCTTATCCTTTGGATGTGGAAAAGATGCAAGCAGCCATCCAAAAGTTGGAGGGAACCCATGATTTTAGCGGTTTCACAGCTTCAGGAACCAGTGTGGAAGACAAGGTTCGTACGATTACAGAGGCTCGCTTGATCGAGGATGCAGAACATCATCGCCTTGTCTTTACCTTTTCGGGCAATGGTTTTCTCTACAAGCAAATCCGCAATATGGTGGGAACTTTGTTGAAGATCGGAAATGATCGGATGCCGATCGAGCAGATCGATCTAATTTTAGAAAAGAAGGACCGCAATCTAGCAGGTCCTACAGCAGCGCCAAATGGTTTATATTTAAAGGAGATCCGTTATGAGTAATGAATTGATTCTAGCTATTTCAGGAAATGATATTTTTAGTGGAGGAGGTCTTCACGCAGACCTTGCAACCTATACAACCAACAAACAGCATGGTTTTGTAGCGGTGACTTGTTTGACCGCTATGACGGAGCATGGTTTTGAAGTGATTCCAGTGGATTCAACGACCTTTGCTCAACAGCTCAACTCTCTCAAGGATGTTCCTTTCTCTGCTATTAAACTCGGCCTCTTGCCAAATGTTGAAGTGGCAGACCTAGCTTTGGACTATGTCAAAGCTCATGCAGATATCCCAGTAGTGCTCGATCCTGTCTTGGTCTGCAAGGAAAGCCATGATGTGGAAGTGTCAGCCCTTCGAGATGAATTGATCAAGTTCTTCCCTTATGTGACCATCATTACACCAAATTTACCAGAGGCTGAGATCTTGACCCAAAGCAAGATTCAATCGCTCGATGATATGAAGGAGGCTGCTCGTAAGCTCCATGAATTGGGAGCAGCGAATGTCGTGGTCAAAGGGGGCAATCGTCTCAATAAAGAAAAGGCCATCGATGTCTTTTATGACGGACAAGATTTTACAATCTTTGAAGAGCCAGTCCTAGAAAAGAACAATACAGGGGCTGGTTGTACCTTTGCGTCTAGCATTTCCAGCCAGTTGGTAAAAGGGAAATCACCGCTTGAAGCTGTTAAAGCCTCTAAAGACTTTGTCTTCCAAGCGATTCAACATTCAGACCAGTATGGAGTAGTACAATATGACATCTAATCGAACTCAACTCATTGCCCGCCTTTCCATTTTGACAGCCTTGACAGTTGTACTTGGCTACTATACCAAACTTCCAACTCCTACAGGGATCGTCACCCTGCTAGATCTTGGAGTGTATTTCACAGCCTTCTATTTTGGGCGCAAGGAAGGTGCTATTGTAGGTGGTGTCGGAGCCTTCCTACTTGACCTGATTTCAGGCTATCCTCAGTGGATGTTCTTTAGCCTCCTCTTTCACGGGGGACAAGGCTATTTCGCTGGCTTCAAGGGAAAAGCTCGTTACCTAGGCTTGCTCCTTGCGACAGTCGTCATGGTAGGTGGTTACGCACTAGCTTCTGCTCTCTTTTTAGGCAATGGCTGGGGTGCTGCTATCTCGGACATTCCGAATAACCTTGCTCAGAATTTTGTTGGGATGGCTTTAGGCTATGTGGTCTATTATGCATTTCAAAAGAAAGGAAGCTAATTCATGGATCTGGAGCAACTGAAGAAGGATACGAAAGAAATCCTGGTAGATGTCTTGGAAAAAAGCCGTCTCCGCCAAGGACAGATTCTAGTCCTCGGGATGTCTTCAAGTGAAGTTGCAGGAGGACAAATTGGAAAGGCCTCCAACATCGATATTGCTGAAGCTATTGTCCAGACCTTGCTAGATGAGTTGAATCCAAGAGGGATTTATCTGGCGGTACAAGGATGTGAGCATCTCAATCGCGCCTTGGTGGTTGAAAGAGAATTGGCGGACAAGAAGGAGTTAGAAATCGTCAATGTCCTTCCGAGTCTCCATGCAGGAGGTGCTGGACAACTCGCAGCTTTCAAGTATTTTAAGGATCCTGTTGAAGTAGAATTCATCACAGCTCAAGCGGGGTTAGACATCGGAGATACCTCAGTAGGGATGCATGTCAAACACGTGCAAGTTCCGATTCGCCCTATCATGCGTGAGCTAGGTGGAGCCCATGTCACAGCCCTTGCCAGTCGGCCAAAATTGATCGGCGGCGCCCGTGCTCTCTACCTCGATGATCCCATCCGAAAATCATAATCAGAACTAGCTTTTAAGGGCTAGTTTTTTTGGATGAAAAGAGAGGCGAAAATGTTTTAAAACTTGCAATTTCAAAGTTTTGTGGTAAAATTATAAGGAATGACTATATTATTTTAAGGAGAGACAGAATGTCTGTATCATTTGAAAACAAAGAAACTAACCACGGTGTATTGACTTTCACAATCAGCCAAGAGCAAATCAAACCTGCTTTGGACCGTGTGTTTGAGTCAGTTAAGAAAACTTTGAACGTACCTGGATTCCGTAAAGGTCATATTCCACGTCCAATCTTCAACCAACGTTTTGGTGAAGAAGCACTTTACCAAGATGCTTTGAACGATCTTCTTCCAGCAGCATATGAAGCAGCTGTTAAAGAAGCTGGAATCGAAGTTGTAGCACAACCAACTTTTGATGTTGTATCTATGGAAAAAGGTCAAGACTGGACATTGACAGCAGCTGTTGTAACAAAACCTGAAGTAAAATTGGGTGCTTACAAAGACCTTGAAGTATCAGTAGAAGTTTCTAAAGAAGTAACAGACGCTGATGTGGATGCTCGTATCGAACGCGAACGCAACAATTTGGCTGAATTGGTTGTTAAAGAAGGTGCTGCAGCAGAAGGCGACACAGTTGTGATCGACTTCGTAGGTTCTATCGATGGTGTTGAATTCGACGGTGGTAAAGGTGACAACTTCTCACTTGGACTTGGTTCAGGTCAATTCATCCCAGGTTTCGAAGACCAATTGGTTGGACACTCTGCTGGTGAAACAGTTGACGTCATCGTAACCTTCCCAGAAGACTACCAAGCAGCTGACCTTGCAGGTAAAGAAGCGAAATTCGTGACAACTATCCACGAAGTAAAAGCAAAAGAAGTACCAGCTCTTGACGATGAATTGGCAAAAGATATCGACGAAGAAGTTGAAACTCTTGCTGAATTGAAAGAAAAATACCGCAAAGAGTTGGCGGAAGCTAAAGAAGAAGCATACAACGATGCAGTAGAAGCAGCAGCGATCGATCTTGCAGTTGAAAATGCTGAAATCGTTGAACTTCCAGAAGAAATGATCCACGAAGAAGTACACCGTTCAATCAACGAATTCCTTGGAAATATGCAACGTCAAGGAATCTCACCTGAAATGTATTTCCAAATTACTGGAACAACTCAAGATGATCTTCACAAACAATATGAAGCAGAAGCTGAAAGCCGCACTAAGACAAACCTCGTGGTTGAAGCAGTAGCCAAAGCAGAAGGCTTCGAAGCAACTGAAGAAGAAATCAACGCTGAAATCGAACAATTGGCAGCAGATTACAACATGCCAGTTGAACAAGTTCGCAACCTTCTTTCACCAGAAATGTTGAAACATGACATCACAGTGAAGAAAGCAGTGAACGTAATCACAAGCACAGCAAAAGTAAAATAATTGAGATTAAAAAGAAGAGCCGTGAGGCTCTTCTTTTTTCTGATTTCGTGGAGAATCCTGGAATTTTCCTTTGACGAAAGGGGAAATTTATCGTACAATAGAGTGTAACGATAAAATGCGTGATAGATTTAGTGACGAGAAGTTTTCAATCTATCATTGAGGATAGGATGAGGTTGAAGACCGGATCCTTCTCCATTTAGGAAATGAAACATAAGGAGATTTACCCTTGGAATTAGAAGTATTTGCTGGACAAGAAAAAAGTGAACTTTCTATGATTGAAGTGGCGCGTGCGATTTTGGAATTACGCGGACGTGACCATGAAATGTACTTTAGCGATCTTGTAAATGAAATTCAAAATTACCTTGAAAAATCAAACAGCGAGATCCGTGAAGCCCTCCCATTGTTCTACACAGAATTGAATGTAGATGGAAGTTTTATCCCACTTGGAGATAACAAATGGGGTCTTCGTTCATGGTATGCCATCGATGAAGTTGACGAAGAAATCATCGCTCTTGAAGAAACAGACGAAGATGAAGCTCCTAAGAAACGGAAGAAAAAACGTGTCAATGCCTTCATGGATGGAGACGAAGATGCGATCGACTACAACGACGATGATCCAGAAGACGAAGAAGTTTACGAAGCAGATCCAGCTCTTTCATATGATGAAGAAAATCCAGATGATGAAAAGAGTGAAGTCGAAGCTTACGATGCTGAAATCAATGAAATCGTACCAGATGATTTGGGTGAGGAAGTTGAATTAAGCGAAGAAGACGACGAAGAAGAGGATTCTGAAGACGAGGAAGAAGAATAAATCATACGAAGAGGCTGGGACAAAAGTCCTAGCCTCTCAATTGTTTTTGGATTGTCGAGCAAGACGCAGTGGTTGAGTGGGCTCTACTACGCTGATTTCATCAGCTTTTACAGCCCTACTCAACTGTGCGGAGGTGGGACGACGAAATCGAATTCTAACGAATTACCGATTTCTGTCCCACTCTCTTTTTGTTTGCATTGAAAAAAGTGGCGAAATGGCATATAATAAACGTGTAAGGTTTCCCAATAGGAGGTGTTCCAGATGGACTTTCGTTTAGATCAAAGTTTAGTAGCTCTTGGTATTGATACGGTTGTGGTCGGAATTGCTAGAAATGTGGATCCTCAAGCAGTTTTGCCCCCTTCTTTTATTGAAAAGAAGAAAGCGCTTGAACAATGGGCGCTCCAGTGTCAGACAGAAGAAGTAGTGGCATCTCCTGTCATTAAAGGGTATACAGACCTCTTGCAAAAAGTAGGGCGTAGCATCAAGAAAAATCCCCCAACAGTCCTAGCTCTCATCCGAAACATCCAGCATCGAGGTGCTCTTCCTCAGATCAATAGCATCATCGATGTCTATAATGTCGAATCTCTGAAGTCTTTTCTCGCGATCGGAGGACATGACCTAGATAAGATTGAGGGACCGATTGAATTTACAGTGAGTCAAAGAGACGATCTCTTCCTCCCTATCCTTTCTAGTGAAAAACATGTCGCACCGACAGACCCTGTCTACCGGGATCAAAAAGGAGTTCTGGCTTGGTTGGATGTACGCGATAGTGACCATTACAAATTTGAGGAGACTACGCAAAACGCCCTCTTTGTCATCCAAGGAAATACCGAGACGTCAGTCGAGATGCGTTTAGAATCGCTAGAACGAATCCACAAGGACCTTGCTCTTTGCATGCCTCAGCTTCAATTTGAGAAATTTCTCGTCACACAAAATGGCGTGGAAAAGGTCGTGTAAACAGCGAAAATCATTTTCATGAAATTTTCAATTTGACAAAGTAGACCATTTGCGGTAAGATATTGTTCGGGCACCTCATTTTGAGGTCGGAGCTCCCTAAGGATTAGGGGGCTATTTTTGTTTTTTCTGCAAAGGGGAATGGCCTCTACAACATTAGAAGAAGAGGAAAGCACATGTCAACAAAATATATTTTTGTCACGGGTGGTGTCGTATCATCCATCGGAAAAGGGATTGTCGCAGCAAGTCTTGGTCGCTTGCTTAAAAATCGTGGATTGAAAGTGACGATCCAAAAATTTGACCCTTATATCAATATCGACCCAGGGACGATGAGTCCTTACCAACACGGGGAAGTATTTGTCACAGACGATGGTGCAGAGACAGACTTGGACCTTGGTCACTATGAACGCTTTATTGATATCAATCTGAATAAGTACTCAAATGTGACGACAGGGAAAATTTATAGTGAGGTCCTTCGTAAGGAACGCCATGGAGAATACTTGGGCGCGACGGTACAGGTCATTCCTCATATCACAGATGCCTTGAAAGAGAAGATCAAACGGGCAGCGACGACGACAGATTCAGATGTTATCATCACAGAAGTCGGAGGAACAGTTGGAGATATTGAGTCCCTTCCATTCCTTGAAGCTCTTCGTCAAATGAAGGCAGATGTTGGGGCTGAAAATGTTATGTACATCCACACCACCCTTCTTCCTTACTTGAAGGCTGCTGGTGAAATGAAAACCAAGCCGACCCAACACTCAGTGAAAGAATTGCGTGGTCTTGGGATTCAACCAAATATGTTGGTCATCCGTACAGAAAAACCAGTTGGTCAAGGAATTAAAAACAAGTTGGCTCAATTCTGTGATGTCGCACCAGAAGCTGTCATTGAGTCACTGGATGTGGAACATTTGTACCAAATCCCATTGAACTTGCAAGCACAAAATATGGACCAAATCGTTTGTGACCATTTGAAATTGAATGTTCCTACAGCAGATATGACAGAATGGTCTGCGATGGTCGATAAGGTCATGAGCCTCAAGAAACAGGTCAAGATTGCCTTGGTGGGCAAATACGTAGAATTGCAAGATGCCTACATCTCAGTTGTAGAGGCTTTGAAACACTCTGGATATGCCAATGATGCTGAAGTCAAGATTAATTGGGTCAATGCCAATGATGTGACAGCCGAAAATGTGGCAGAACTCCTTGGAGATGCTGATGGAATCATCGTCCCAGGTGGTTTTGGTCAACGGGGAACAGAAGGAAAAATTCAAGCCATCAAGTATGCGCGTGAACAGGACGTCCCAATGTTGGGTGTCTGCTTGGGTATGCAGTTAACCTGTATCGAATTTGCCCGTCACGTTTTAGGCTTGGAAGGGGCTAATTCATCCGAATTGGATCCAGAAACCAAGTATCCGATTATCGATATCATGCGAGACCAGATCGACGTGGAAGATATGGGAGGAACGCTCCGTCTCGGTCTTTACCCTTCTAAACTCAAACGAGGATCAAAAGCAGCTGCAGCCTATGACAATCAAGAAGTGGTACAACGTCGCCACCGTCACCGTTATGAGTTTAACAATGCTTTCCGTGAACAGTTCGAAGAAGCAGGATTTGTCTTCTCAGGCGTTTCACCAGACAACCGTTTGGTCGAAATCGTTGAAATCCCAGAAAACAAATTCTTTGTTGCTTGCCAATACCACCCAGAATTGTCAAGCCGTCCAAACCGCCCAGAAGGACTTTACACAGCCTTTATCACAGCGGCAGTTGAAAACCACGATAGCAAATAAAAATCAAGGGATCAGGTCGAGAAACCTGATCCCTTTTTGTGAAAAAATGACAAACCCTGAAAAAAGTTTGAAAAAAATCTTGACAAAAAAGTTGTTGATTGATATACTAGTAAAGTACTCAATCGCGGGGATGGCGGAATTGGCAGACGCGCAGGACTAAGGATCCTGTGACCGCTTTAGGTCGTGAGGGTTCAAGTCCCTCTCTCCGCATCGGATCAAGATAGCTTTGGCTATCTTTTTTTGTTTTCAAATTTCTTTGTGGTAGAATAGGTGTGAGATGAGGTGAGAAAATGAAGAAGAAGTATCTGGTTTTGGTCGATGGCCTCTTTGCACTATTGGGAAGTGCCATTAATTTTTTCGGTCCTATCATGATTTTAGCTATGGCGATAGGCGCATACAAGGATACTTTTAGATATTTTATCGCCTTAAACATATGGAATGTCCTCGTTTTTCTAGCAGCGATTGCTTCTAAGTGTTTGCTCAGAAAAGAGAAAAGGATTAAAAAGTGGATTCCCAATCTTTTCTTGATGGCAGGCTTTATTCTACTTGTTGCGATATTTCTTGCTGTACCTGACACCTTTCCTTTTCTTTTTAGATTGGTAAACGGGCTTCTTGGAAAAATGTTCACCGACAGTCAATTATTTGCTGCTTATTTCTATTCTCAATGGGTTGCAGCGGTATCCCTTGTGATTTGCGGGATCGCCTTTCTCCTTTCACTAAAAAATTTTAAAGAAGAGAATTGAGAGTGGGACAGAAATCGGTCATTCGTTAGAATTCGATTTCGTCGTCCCACCTCCGCACAGTTGAGTAGGGCTGTAAAAGCTGATGAAATCAGCGTAGTAGAGCCCACTCAACCACTGCGTCTTGCTAGAAAATCCAAAAATAATTAAGAGACTAGGACTTTTGTCCCAGCCTCTTTTCCTTATTTGCTAGGATGAAAGTCTTAGGAGTTAGGAGATTCCACCCTATTTATCGTAAGAAAGCGCTTAAAGACACAGGAAAAACTAGCAATTTCATCTAAAAAGTGATAAAATAAACAATGTAAGTGGGATTAACCCCATAAAAATTTATAGGAGGCCTATAACAAATGGCAATCGTTTCAGCAGAAAAATTTGTCCAAGCAGCTCGTGACAATGGTTATGCAGTTGGTGGATTTAACACAAACAACCTTGAGTGGACTCAAGCTATCTTGCGTGCAGCAGAAGCTAAGAAAGCTCCAGTACTTATCCAAACTTCTATGGGTGCTGCTAAATACATGGGTGGTTACAAAGTATGTAAAGCCCTTATTGAAAACCTTGTAGAATCAATGGGTATTACTGTACCAGTTGCTATTCACCTTGACCATGGTCACTACGACGATGCTCTTGAATGTATCGAAGCTGGTTACACTTCAATCATGTTTGACGGTTCACACCTTCCAGTTGAAGAAAACCTTAAATTGGCGAAAGATGTCGTTGAAAAAGCTCATGCTAAAGGTATCTCAGTAGAAGCTGAAGTTGGTACTATCGGTGGTGAAGAAGACGGTATCATCGGTGACGGTGAATTGGCACCAATCGAAGACGCTAAAGCAATGGTTGCTACAGGAATCGACTTCTTGGCGGCAGGTATCGGTAACATCCACGGTCCTTACCCAGCAAACTGGAAAGGTCTTCACCTTGACCACTTGCAAAAATTGACTGAAGCTGTTCCAGGATTCCCAATCGTATTGCACGGTGGATCAGGTATCCCTGATGATCAAATCCAAGCAGCTATCAAACTTGGTGTTGCAAAAGTTAACGTGAACACTGAATGCCAAATCGCATTTGCAAATGCTACTCGTCAATTCGTACGTGAATACGATGCAAACGAAGCAGAATACGACAAGAAGAAACTCTTCGACCCACGTAAATTCTTGAAACCAGGTTTCGAAGCAATTACTGCAGCTGTTGAAGAACGTATCGACGTATTCGGTTCAGAAGGCAAAGCTTAATTAAAAACAGGAAAGCAAGGTCCCATGTGGATCTTGTTTTTTTGTTTGGGAAAGGTTGCTTCCAGGGGTTAATTTTTGTACAATATGCCTATGAAAAAATTCAAACTGTGGAGCTGGATCGTTTGTGGCTTTCTCCTGCTCTTTTTAGGTGCTACATTTGTTTTTCATCAATTTAGTTTACGAAATGAAAGTAAGCTTCTCACACCCATTGGTAAACAAGTTACAGTCAATGGACATCGAATGAATGTCTCTGTTAAAGGAGAAGGACCTCAAACAATCGTTTTTCTTTCCGGTGCAGGTATCGCCTCTCCTATCCTAGACTTTAAGAATCTATCAGATCCCCTATCCAAAAAATACAAGGTTGTTGTCGTGGAGCGAGCAGGATATGGTTTTAGTGAAGATAGTGATCGTTCAAGAGATGTGATGGAGGTCCTTTCTGAGACCCGTCAAGCTTTGGCGCAAGCTCATGTTTCAGGTCCTTATGTGATTATTTCGCATTCTATGGCTAGTTTAGAGAGTCTTGCTTGGCAGGAGAAGTTTCCTGATGAAGTGAAAGCTTTGATTGGTTTAGATTGGGCATTGCCATCAAGTTATGAAGATTTAAAGGAGAATCAGACCTTGCTCACTGTGGCATATTGGAGCAGCAAGATTGGCTTATTACGCTACTTTCCTGAGTCCTTATATATAAAAAATCAAACTCTGATCGAAAGTGAACGAAAACAATATAAACTTCTAGCTTATAAGCAGTTGATGTCACAAGCTATGTTTCATGAATCGCGTTTGGCAAAGGAAAATGCCAAGAAAGTTCCATCTAGCATTAATCCGAAAATTCCAGCCTTACTCCTGGTTTCTAACGGTGAAGGCACGACCTTTAGCCAATCAGAGTGGCAACGTTATGCAGAGAGATTTGCAAGCGACCAGTCTAATGTTCAAGTCGACTATATGGATGCGCCTCACGACCTCTATCATTATCAAAGCGATGCTATTGTTTCTCGCATTAAAGAATTTTTAGAGAATAATTGAGGGCTTAAAAATCCATTGAGACTGATGATAATAATTGAAAGGTAATGACTTATGAATAATTCTTATATTTTACTTAGACATGCTCATTCAAGATTTTCAAGTGATGATTTTAATAGAACTTTGTCAGAAAAAGGATTTTCATCTCTTAATCAGTTAGATTTTTTGAATTCTTTTAATATTGATTATTATTTTTCTAGTCCTTATAAACGAGCATTTGAAACGATTAATAGCTCGCCAATTCAATTTGATAAAATAGTTCTTGATAATCGGTTACGAGAGCGAAAATTATCCTCAAGATTTATTGAAGATACTGAGTTTGAAAAAACAATTCAATATTTATGGCAAAATCCAGATAAATCTCTTATTGGAGGAGAGTCCAATCGAGAAGCATTAAATAGAATTTTAGATTTATTTGAGGACTTGGAAGAAAGGTACTCAGATAAAACCATTTTACTGAGTTCTCATGGAAATTTGCTAGGAATCTTAATCAATCATTTTGATTCAAGTTTTGATTATAAAAAATGGGGACAGATGACTTTTCCAGATTGCTTTCTAGTTGACAAAGATAAGAGTGTGAAAAGAATTATGAAAGTTACATCTAGGTAATCATTTAGTTCAATCTATGTGATTTTATTTTCTGTTATTACAAATAGAATTGAAGGAAAAATAGCCATGATATTCGATCAGTCCTTGCAAGCCTACCTACATGAAGTAGATGATGTTCTTGTAGCTTGGGAAGAAAAACCAAGTGGAAACTTTGAGATGGAAGCTCAGTTGCTTGCAGCCAATTACCATAAAAATCTTTACCGTATTCTTGCATTTATACTGCCTCATTTACAAGAATTTTATGGGTATTTCACAGATGAAGAAGCTACTGAAAAATTGGGTAAACCCATCATCGAGCCAGAAAGACAAACCGTTACTTTCTGCGATCAAACTTTTGATGATATTCATATCTTTTCTTTTGACTATCAGGGGCAGGCATTTGAGAGTCTGGAGAATTTTGCCATTGATGGTTAAGGTCTGTTTTCAGTTTTAAAAAGAAGGAGAGAGACTGATGAGTACTGCTGATTTTGTCTTTATTGAGAGTAAAGACCCCATATTCCTAGATTTACAAGCCTTTTGTACTGCTTTGAGAGAAAAATTTCCAGGTATTTTGATCAGAGAAAGGACGAATCCTGAAAAAGCTTACTCGCTTTCTTGGGATTATCAAAGTCCTCAGCTTACTTTGGAAAGTTCACTGAGTAGCAAGAAAAATGTTTTTGTGATTGATTACTTTGATTCAACGAACAGGTTACAAGATTATGCCTCCTATATCATCTGGCTTCGGAAATGGTTTCCACCTGAAGAGAAAGTTTCCTTTTGTGATGAAGGTTATGAGTATGTGTTTGAACTTCCTAGTGATTTATCCCAAAAGGAGTTGGAAAACTACTTACGAACAAGGTTTGATGAGTGAAGAAGAAGTTCAAAAACGAATAATGATATGGAAAAGTTGAAAAGGAGAATCAGATGCTTACTAAAGATGATATGTTAGTTGCTTTGCATGATGCAATTACTGAAGACCAAGAATTTGAGTTGGCAGACGAGATTGTAGATGCCATGGAGGCTTACCCTCAACCCTTTGATTTGGTTGACCCCGTCTTAGACTTTATTTCCAAGCATCCAGAAGTAGATTTTGGAGCTCCAGGTGAGTTGGTTCACTTTGTGGAGCGATTTTATCATCAAGGCTATGAGGAATTATTGATGGAGTCAGTTCTAAAAAGTCCAACTGTGCATAACATCTGGATGCTTCATCGATGCTATAATGACAATGATCCAAATCTAGTCCGGCAGATTCAGACTTTGGTTGGAGAACTGAAGAAGGATAAGACTCTTGATTCACAAGTAAGAAGCATGATTGAAGACTTAACTTGGTAGAGGGAGGTGATGCAGCATCACCTTTTTATCTTTTCTTAGGGATAAAAATTTTCGATATAAATTAACACTTGTTTTCCGTAGACATTTGCACTATAAAAGGGTGTTATTAGGGCTTTCTTTCCTTATGTTGAAAAAGAAGGCAGTTTTTTTGGTATTTTAAGGAAACGATGAAACCAGAATTTTTGCTTAAAAGTATTATTTTAAGAGAAAAATTTCTCATTTCATAATCAATAAGCAAACGCTTGCATTCTTTTTTTTATTGGATTATAATAGGTTGGTATAAAGCCTTCTGTAATAATATTTAGAAAGTGTAGAAAGTAAGGATTTAGAATATTTGTGGTCAAAAATACAATGTTGCTTCTTACGATAGGGAGATAGATATGGCAATGATAGAAGTGGAACATCTTCGGAAAAATTTTGTGAAGACAGTTAAGGAGCCGGGGTTAAAGGGAGCCTTGCGCTCCTTTATTCATCCTGAAAAGCAGACCTTTGAAGCGGTCAAGGATTTAACTTTTGAAGTTCCAAAAGGACAGATTTTAGGATTTATCGGGGCAAATGGTGCTGGGAAGTCAACCACCATCAAAATGCTGACAGGAATTTTGAAGCCCACATCTGGCTTTTGTCGGATTAACGGCAAGATTCCCCAGGATAATCGCCAAGATTATGTCAAGGATATTGGAGTCGTTTTCGGACAACGCACCCAGCTATGGTGGGATTTGGCTTTGCAAGAGACCTACACGGTTTTGAAAGAGATCTATGATGTACCGGACTCGCTTTTCCATAAGCGCATGGACTTTTTGAATGAAGTTTTGGATTTGAAGGAATTTATCAAGGATCCTGTGCGGACTCTTTCACTAGGTCAACGGATGCGGGCGGATATTGCGGCTTCCTTGCTTCACAATCCCAAAGTTCTCTTTTTAGATGAACCGACTATTGGTTTGGATGTGTCGGTCAAGGACAACATTCGTCGGGCCATTACCCAGATTAATCAGGAGGAAGAGACAACTATTCTCTTGACTACTCATGATTTGAGTGATATTGAGCAACTCTGTGATCGGATTTTTATGATTGATAAGGGGCAAGAGATTTTTGATGGAACGGTTAGCCAGCTCAAGGAGACCTTTGGCAAGATGAAGACTCTCTCCTTTGACCTGACGCCAGGTCAAAATCATCTAGTCTCTCATTATGAGGGCTTGCCTGATATGTCCATTGATAGACAAGGAAATACTCTCAATATTGAATTCGATAGTTCCCGCTACCAGTCGGCCGATATTATCAAGCAAACCTTATCTGATTTTGAGGTCCGTGATTTGAAGATGGTAGATACGGATATTGAAGATATTATCCGTCGCTTCTATCGAAAGGAGCTCTAAGATGGTCAAATTGTGGAGACGTTATAAACCCTTTATCAATGCAGGGATTCAGGAGTTGATTAGCTATCGAGTCAACTTTATTCTTTATCGGATTGGCGATGTCATGGGTGCTTTTGTGGCTTTTTATCTATGGAAGGCTGTCTTTGATTCCTCCCAGGAGCCTTTGATTCAGGGCTTCAGTATGGCGGATATCACCCTCTACATCATCATGAGTTTTGTGACTAATCTTCTGACTAGGTCGGATTCTTCCTTTATGATTGGTGATGAGGTCAAGGATGGTTCCATTATCATGCGCTTGTTGCGACCAGTGCATTTTGCGGCTTCTTACCTCTTTACGGAGCTTGGTTCCAAGTGGTTGATTTTTATCTCTGTTGGACTGCCATTTTTAAGTGTCATTGTTTTGATGAAAATCTTATCTGGGCAAGGGATTGTAGAAGTGCTGGGACTAACTACCCTTTATCTTTTTAGCTTAACGCTGGCCTATCTGATTAACTTTTTCTTTAATATCTGCTTTGGATTTTCAGCCTTTGTATTTAAAAATCTTTGGGGTTCCAACCTACTTAAGACTTCCATAGTGGCCTTTATGTCTGGGAGTTTGATCCCCTTGGCTTTCTTTCCAAAGGTCATTTCAGATATTCTGTCCTTCTTACCTTTCTCATCCTTAATTTACACTCCGGTCATGATTATTGTTGGAAAATACGATGCTAGTCAGATTCTTCAAGCACTTTTGCTTCAGCTTTTCTGGCTTATAGTGATGGTGGGCTTGTCTCAGTTGATTTGGAAACGAGTCCAGTCATTTATCACCATTCAGGGAGGTTAGTATGAAAAAATATCAACGCATGCATCTGATTTTTATCAGACAGTATATCAAGCAAATCATGGAATACAAGGTAGATTTTGTGGTTGGTGTGTTGGGAGTCTTTCTGACTCAAGGCCTGAACCTCTTGTTTCTCAATGTCATCTTTCAACACATTCCCTCCCTAGAAGGTTGGACTTTTCAAGAAATTGCCTTTATCTATGGATTTTCCTTAATTCCAAAGGGACTAGATCATCTCTTTTTTGACAATCTCTGGGCTTTAGGTCAACGACTAGTTCGAAAAGGGGAGTTTGACAAGTATCTGACTCGTCCTATCAATCCTCTCTTTCACATCCTGGTTGAGACCTTTCAGATTGATGCCTTGGGTGAACTTTTGGTCGGTGGGATTTTACTAGCGACAACGGCGACTAGCATTGCTTGGACTCTTCCAAAATTCCTGATTTTTCTAGTTTGTATTCCTTTTGCGACCTTGATTTATACTTCCTTGAAAATTGCTACAGCCAGCATCGCTTTTTGGACCAAGCAGTCAGGTGCTATGATTTACATTTTCTATATGTTTAATGATTTTGCCAAGTACCCGATTTCCATTTACAATTCGCTCCTTCGTTGGTTAATTAGCTTTATTGTACCTTTCGCCTTTACGGCCTACTATCCTGCCAGCTATTTCTTGCAGGACAAAGACGGGCTCTTCAACATTGGTGGTTTGATTCTAATTTCCCTTGTCTTCTTTGTTATTTCTTTGAAACTATGGGACAAGGGCTTAGATGCCTACGAAAGTGCGGGTTCGTAAGAGGAAGAATCTCAAAGCCTTGTCTCAGGAAAGGCTTTTTCTAATGGAGATGAAAATTTCTTGACATCTATTCTCAGAGTGCTATACTAAGAAGGTAATCGCCGATTTAGCTCAGTTGGTAGAGCAACGCACTCGTAACGCGTAGGTCACAGGTTCGATCCCTGCAATCGGCATAGAAAAAATCTGCTTTGAAGGAGCGAGACGATGAATAATGGTGATCACATATTCGTTCGGTCTCGCTCCTTCTTTTGACCGCATAGGCGCCATTTTTGACCACTTAGTCAAAAGTCCTTGTCTCCGTAGGAGCTCTCTGCTATCATAGAATTATCAAAGGAAGAAACACTTCCGAATATTGAAAACGAGGTATATGATGATGAAAAAATTACTTGGACTTGGATTGATTCTTGCTGCTCTTGCAGTTGTGGTAATGGGAATGGTTGGCTTTCCAAAGATCGATGTGAATATCTGGCCTTTGTTCCCTGTTCTCTTATTTGCTTTCTTTACACTTGAAAATCTCTTGAAAAAAGATTACAAGGCAAGTGTTATCTGCGCCTTGATCGCATTTATGATCGCAAATGCGATTTACGATGTCCTGCCGGTTTCAAATGGTCTGGTCATCACAGCAGGTGTGCTCGCTTGCCTGGGTCTTAGTTTTCTTTTACCGGACAAGGAAAGCAATAAATAAAGAAAGGAGGCTGGGATAAAAGTCCTAGCCTCTCAATTGTCTTTGGATTGTAGAGCAAGACGCAGTGGTTGAGTGGGCTCTACTACGCTGATTTCATCAGCTTTTACAGCCCTACTCAACTGTGCGGAGGTGGGACGACGAAATCGAATTCTAACGAATTACCGATTCCTGTCCCGCTCTCTTTTTTACTTCTCAAATACGACCTCTTGATGGGGAAAATGTGCCACTTACTGAAAAGCCCTTGTTTTGTTTTCAACAGCTGTTATAATGGTACTATCAAAACGTTGGGAAAGGAGTTTTATGAAAGTTAGAATCGAATTGGATCCATCAATGGATGAGCCTGAGATCTTGATTCGAGCTCCGCGCTTGACCCCGGAGTTGACCCAGCTGCAAGAGAGAATCTTAGAACAAAAGGTTGCTCCTTTAGCCTTCTACAAGGATCGAAGTGAGTATTTTCTAGATGTGGCATCGATCCTCTTTTTTGAGACGGACGGGGAGAAGATTTTTGGGCACACCAAGGACGAGGCCTATGAGGTCAAGCAGAAGCTCTATGAGTTGGAGGAGTTGCTTCCCATCGCCTTTTGTCGGATATCCAAATCCACCATTGTCAACGCCAAGCAGATCTACTCTCTGGAAAAGTCTTTTTCAGGAACCAGCACGGTCAATTTCTATCAGACCCATAAGCAGGTTCACGTATCCAGACGCTACTATCAACTCTTAAAAGAACGACTAAATGAAATGAGGTAATATCATGAGAAAAAAATTAATCGGAGTATTCTTAATCCTTTTAGCAGCCTTAATCCTTTTACAGGGCTATTTTGTAAAATGGGACATCAGCATCTGGACCTTAGCTTGGGTTACCTTGCTTGCCGTCCTGTCCCTCTCTAGTTTCTTAAAACGCCATTTTGGTTGGGGCTTCATCTATGGACTTTTAGCCCTCTTTTGTCTCAATGGGCAATACCATTTCCTCCCAATTTCAAATTCAGTTGTCATCCTTTCCTCAATTCTCGCTGTGATTGGGCTCAACATTTTGTTTAAACCCTCTAAGAAAACAAAAGCCCGCCTAGCTTCCTATTCTGCTGGGTCCATGAGTAAGTCGGATGGCAATGACATTGATGTCACTTTTTCAACAGTGACAAAATATCTCAATGACCAACACTTTACCCGCGGAAGTGCAGATGTGAGTATGGGCGAAGCATCGGTGTATTTTGACAATTGCCGCATCGAGGGTCCATCTGCTCAGTTTGTTGTCGATGTTTCCCTTGGAAGTTTGAGTCTCTATGTACCAAGTGATTGGCGTGTCCATGTAAATGTGGATAATTCCCTCTCAGCGATCCAACATCAGGAAAATCCAAGTGCTCTGACAAGCAAGGATTTCTACATTACGGGCGATGTTTCCTTAGGAAATCTGGAAATTATCTATGTCGGAGCGAATTCGTTTTCTTAAGTCGGAAATGAAAAACTTTGGCCAAAAGCTTGCCAAGAGAGATTTTTTTTGGTAATATAGTACGGTATGTGGTGCTAGCACATCCGTTATATTAGATCTAATAGGAGGAAACACAGAAATGGCTAAAGTATGTTATTTCACAGGTCGTAAGACTGTATCAGGTAACAACCGTTCACACGCTATGAACCAAACAAAACGTGCCGTAAAACCAAACCTTCAAAAAGTAACTGTCCTTATCGATGGTAAACCTAAAAAAGTTTGGGCTTCAGCTCGTGCATTGAAATCTGGTAAAGTAGAACGCGTTTAATAAAGAAAAAAGGCTGGACATAAAGTGTCCAGCCTTCGCTTTTTGATAGGAATAGTAGCATGACGCAGTGTTTGGTTGGAACTACTCATGTTTGAAACATTCGTACTTCCTAATCAACTGTGCGGGGGTGGGAAAATTGAAAAGGTTTGGGGAACCTTTTCAACTTTTTTTATTTTACGGAGTTCTTTCCCACTCCCTTTTCTTTTTCTCTAGAGACAGCTGTCACAGCGGGTGAAGAATAGTCCCTACCCTTTTACAGTTGACCTCTTTTATGGTAAAATAGAATATAAAATACTTTTGAGGTAGAAATTATGACAGTAAAAATCAATACAAAGGACGGTCAAATTGAATTGACTGATGAGGTTATCGCAACTGTTGTAGGCGGTGCCGCTACTGAGATCTTCGGTGTGGTTGGAATGGCTAGCAAAAATGCGATCAAAGATAATTTCCAAGCCCTCCTAGGGAAAGAAAACTTCTCTAAAGGTGTTGTTGTCAAAACAACGGAAGCAGGAACTATCGCAGTTGATGTTTACACTGTTTTGAGCTATGGAACAAAGATTAGCGAAGTCTCAAAAAATATTCAAGAACGTGTGAAATTTAGTTTGGAAAATCAACTTGGAATCACTACGGATACTGTGAATGTCTATATTCAAAATATCAAGATTGTGGGAGAATAATCGTGGCTAATATTACTACAAGTTTATTTCAAGAAATGGTTCAAGCGGGGGCTACGCGCTTAAATAAACAAGCGGAATATGTAAACTCTTTGAACGTTTTTCCTGTACCAGACGGGGACACAGGAACCAATATGGGAATGACCATCGAAAATGGGGCCAAAGAAGTATCTGACCGTTCTGCATCAACTGTTGGAGAAGCGGCAGGGATCTTCGCTAAAGGTCTCTTGATGGGTGCGCGTGGGAACTCAGGAGTCATCACTTCTCAATTGTTCCGCGGATTTTCTCAAAGTGTCAAAGACAAAGAAGAATTGGATGGAGCAGCACTTGCAGCAGCCTTCCAATCTGGGGTAGAAGTTGCTTATAAAGCTGTTATGAAGCCGGTTGAAGGAACCATTTTGACGGTTTCTCGTGGGGCAGCTATCGGGGCTAAGAAAAAAGCAGAATCTACCAACGATGCAGTGGAAGTGATGCGTGCCGCTCTTGAAGGAGCTAAAACTGCTCTTGCGAAGACTCCAGATATGTTGCCAGTCTTGAAAGAAGTTGGCGTGGTAGACTCTGGTGGTCAAGGGTTGGTCTTCATCTATGAAGGATTCTTGTCAGCCTTGACAGGTGAATTTATTGCTTCTGAAGAGTTCCAAGCAACACCTGCAACCATGTCAGAAATGATCAATGCAGAACACCACAAGTCAGTTGCTGGCCATGTGGCTACTGAAGACATCAAGTTTGGTTACTGTACAGAAATCATGGTCGCTTTGAAACAAGGTCCAACCTATGTCAAAGACTTCGATTACGATGAATTCCGTAACTATTTGAACAACCTTGGGGATTCCCTATTGGTGGTGAATGACGATGAGATTGTCAAAGTTCACGTCCATACAGAAGATCCAGGTCTTGTCATGCAAGAAGGTCTTAAGTACGGAAGCTTGGTCAAGGTGAAAGTCGACAACATGCGCAACCAACACGAAGCGCAAGTTGAAAAAGAAGAACGTCAAGCCAAACCAGTTGAAGAAAAAGAATATGCCATCATCGCAGTAGTTGCTGGTGACGGATTGGCTGATATCTTTAAAGCGCAAGGAGTTGATTACATCATCTCTGGTGGTCAAACCATGAACCCATCAACAGAAGACTTTGTCAAAGCGGTTGAAGAGTTGAATGCGCGCAACATCATTATCTTGCCAAACAACAAAAATATCTTGATGGCGGCTCAATCTGCAGCAGAAGTGATTGATCAACCTGCAGCAGTTGTTGAGACCAAGACTATCCCTCAAGGATTGACTAGTCTTCTTGCCTTTGATGAAAGCAAGTCGATCGAAGAAAACTACGAACGCATGAGCGCTTCATTGGGTGATGTTGCGTCTGGTAGTGTGACAACAGCGGTTCGCGATACCACTATTGATGGGCTTGAAATCCATGAAAATGATAATCTTGGAATGGTCGATGGCAAAATCGTTGTTTCAAATCCAGATATGATGGAAACCTTGGAAGAAACATTCGCTCATATGTTGGATGAAGACAGTGAAATTGTGACCATCTATGTCGGTGAAGACGGCAGTGAGGAGTTGGCAAATGAATTGGCCCAAGCCCTTGCTGAAAAATACGAAGATGTAGAAGTAGAAATCCACCAAGGTGGCCAACCTGTCTACCCATACTTGTTTAGTGTAGAATAATTGAACAGAAGGTTCCTTTCGGAACCTTTTTTGTATATAGAAAAACGAGGAGATTCCCTATGAAATCAGCGTGATTCAGAGGGATTGAGACTGAAGTGAACCCTCCACTGAGGCTTTATTCGTGAGAAAAAGGGGTTTTTGCAAAAAGTCTCACATTCATCAGTTTTTTATTCAAAATGAAGGGCTTGAAATGAGGGGGAAATGGTTTGAAAAGTGGAGTTTTTAGACAAGAAAGACGCGATATGTTATACTGATAACAGTATGTGAAAGGAGAGTTATAAAAATGAAGAAATTTTTTGTAACCCTTGGGCTAGCCATTTTGGTATTGACTGGTTGTTCGCAATCCCAAACAAAGAAAACAACACCCGCTAGCTCTTCTAGCAGTTCCTCTGTTAAAAAAGAAGTAAAAAATGAAGAAAAAACCACAACCTTAGTTGGAGATATCAAGGGAACAAAACACCGTGATATCATCAAATCTAAGGGAGATAAGGTTGAAAACCTTCGCATCGAAGTGACAGCTGATCTGCCCCAACAACTTGGGACCGTTGCAGCAGAGAAGTCACCTGAAGAACTCACAGCAGCTATTCAAGCTTTGTTGGAACAAAATGAAGACTACAAGAAGTTAAAAACCGTTCCCGGTTTTAGTTTGGAATACACAGTCACACCAGAGAAAAAATTGCTCTCAACCAGTGTGATTGACCTCAACCAAATTGACGCCAAGTCTCTTGAAGAAATTTCTTACTTCAAAGATGCTGGTCTCAATGATTTGAAAAACATGAAGGCAGATGCCTTGGTCAAGGCCTTGAAACTGCATGGCATGAAAGAAGAAGGTCAGTAAGAAGAATAGAAAAAGTCGAGTGAAGTCACTTGGCTTTTTTTAGTGACTTTTGTCATGTGAGCCAGTGACAAAATCATCTAGTGGCCTGTAATTCCTTTCGCTAGAATATAGTCAGAAAGTAAGAGGTAAGGAAAAATGAAACAATGGTTCTATAAAGTATTTACGTTAACAGTGGTGGGGATGGTCGTCTATTTAATCTTTTCAAAGGATGATAGTCTCTATTACCATTTCCCTTGGGAATTGTTTGCTGGGATTGGCATCATGAGCTGGGCGGTCCAAGAAGGTCTAAAAATGGTCAAGGCTGTTAAAAAGGAGATGGAGCAATGAAAAAGAAACTTGAAATTGGATTAGTAGCTGTTGTGTGTTTGCTCCTTTGGGTAACTGAGATGATGACAGGCTGGTTTTCTGCCCATTTTCCTAGCTGGTTTTTCCAAACAGTTTGGGGAGTGACCTTGGTCGTCTTTGTCATCATTCCAGCTGGTCAAATCTGGTTGAAAGGAGAGTCTCATGAGTGTCATTAGAGTAGAGAACTTGAACAAAAGTATCAAAGGAAAGGTGATCCTAGAAGATCTTTCTTTCACAGTGGAGAGAGGGGATTGCCTGGCCTTGATTGGGCCAAACGGGGCAGGGAAGACAACCTTGATGGATTGCCTCCTAGGAGATAGGAAGGCGACTTCTGGGATCATTGAAATAGAGGGGAAGGCTCCTGGTCATCCTCAGTTAAAGGCTAGTGTCTCTTATCTCCCTCAAGAGAATGCCATCGTGCAAAAGCTAACGGTGCAGGAACTGATCAACTTCTTTCGCTCCATTTATCCCAATCCCTTAACGGTCAATGACATCGATGATTTATTGCGTTTTAGTCTAGAACAAAAGAAGCAATTAGCCAGTAAGCTGTCTGGTGGGCAAAAACGTCTCCTATCCTTTGTTCTAACCTTGATTGGTCGTCCGAGTCTTTTGTTTTTGGATGAGCCAACGGCTGGAATGGATACGTCTACTCGCCAACGCTTTTGGGAGATTGTCGGGGATTTAAAGGAACAAGGCGTCACTATTGTCTATTCTTCCCATTACATTGAGGAAGTAGAGCATACAGCTGACCGGATCCTGGTCTTGCACCAGGGACGTTTGCTTCGAGATACGACTCCTCTCGCTATGAGAAGTGAAGAGGTAGAAAAACATTTTACCCTGCCTTTGCGATACCAAGCTCTAGTGGCAGGGATGGACGGAATTGGTCAAATGACTGTCAAACCTGATGCCCTTCAAGTTGTGACAGGCGATGCCAATCGTTTGTGGACTCGATTGCAAGAAGAAGGCTGTTCGATCCAAGAGATCGAAGTGACCAATCGAAGTTTATTGGATTCTATTTTTGAAAATACAAAGGAAGTAGGTAGAGAAGATGAAACGCATGAAAGCTCTTGGCGTGGTTGAGTGGCATTTGACCAGACGTCAAGCCATTTATTACTTGTTATCAATTGGGATGCCCACGGCTTTTTATCTCTTCTTTTCAGGGATGTACCAGGACACACCAGGGGCACCCGCTCACTTTATGAGGGATTATCTCCTCTCCATGACGGCTTTTTCCATGATGTCTACGGCTCTATTTTCTTTTCCAACAGTTCTTGAAACTGATCGACTCAATAATTGGCAAAAAGTCTTGCGCCATACTCCCGTATCTATGGTAGAATATTATCTAATAAAGGTTGTCGGTCTCTTTGTCGACTTTCTCCTATCCATTGTAGTTGTCTTCACCGTGGGTCATGTAGTGCGGCATGTGAATATGCCCTTGCAGGATTGGATCCTTGCAGCCTTCCTTCTCATCTTAGGAAGCCTGGCTTTTGTGGCTCTCGGTCTGGTCTTGACCCTGCTTCCTTCTAGTCAATTGATGTCTGTTGTAGGTAATCTCCTTTACATGGGACTGGCTGTCATGGGAGGGCTATGGATGCCGATTAGTCTCTTTCCAGAATGGATGCAAGCCATCGGCAAATGCTTACCAACCTATCAATTGATGGAACTGATTAAGACCTTTTTAAACAAGGGACAGGTTAATGTCTTTGCGAGTGTCTATTTAACCTTGTTTACCCTGGTCTTGTTTGCCCTTGTTATCATCTATCGTCGTCATTCTGAGGTTCGTTCATGATTGAAAAACTCAAACATATTCACCATATGTTTTACGTAGGCTTAATCTTTATGGCCTTTCCCTTTGCTTCTATTTTCTTAGGGCAGATTCCCTGGTGGCATTTCTTTTTAGCCATCTTCTTTATGATAAGCTATCTAGGAATCCTCATTACTGAAAATAAGAAACTGACCTGGCTTTTTTGGATTTATCTTCTACTTTATATTGCAGGAAATACCTTTTTTGTTGGAACTAGCTTTTGTTGGTTTTACTATTATCTGAGCAATATTTTGCTCTATCGTTTAGGGATTCGCGATTTTCGCTCGCCCTTTCTTTGGACGGCTGTTGGATCACTACTGATCCTTTTTGGAGCCCTGTTATTTAATAGGGAGATGAGAGAAAATGATTGGCTTTTTGTACTGATCATCTGCTTGTTCATCGCGATTATGACCTATAGTATGGCCCGGGCTGAGATGATGGAAGAGTTGAAAGCTGACCATGCCAAGCAAAATGCCCAGATCAATCTTTTGCTGGCAGAAAACGAGCGCCATCGGATTGGCCGTGATCTGCATGACAGTCTAGGACACACCTTTGCCATGCTGAGTGTCAAGGCGGACCTAGCTGATCAATTCTTGGCATTGGGCCAGGTTGAGAAGGCTAAGGAGCAGGTGCAAGAGATTCAAGCCATCAGTCAAGAGTCCATGCACCAAGTCCGAGAGATTGTCGAGAACTTGAAGCAGCGAACCCTGGCAAGAGAGCTAGAAACCGTCAAGCAAATGCTGGAAGTGGCGCAAGTAAAAGTGGAGATTCAAAATGAGCTTGATACAGCCAGCATCTCGCCGATTCTAGAATCTGCTCTGGCCATGGTATCTCTGGAATTAGCTACCAATATGATCAAACACGCCAAAGCGACGCAGGCTCTTCTCTCTTATCGCTCCACCGAGACAGGAGTGGAAATGGTCGCAGAAGACAATGGCATCGGCTTTGACAAAGTTTCCGACAAGGACCTGCACTCGATTCGCGAACGGATTGCCTTGTTGGGAGGAGAGCTGGAGATCAGTCATCAACACAAGCCGACCCGGATAGAAATACGGATCCCCTATCAAGAAAGGAAATAAGATGCGCTTATTAGTTGCTGAAGACCAAAGTATGTTGCGCGATGCTCTCTGTCAGCTCTTGCTCCTGCAAGAGGATGTGGAAGATGTCTTGCAGGCTGGCGATGGACAAGAAGCTATTCGCTTACTCGAAACCCATCCAGTTGATATTGCTATCCTAGATATTGAGATGCCCATCAAAACAGGGCTAGAAGTGTTGGAATGGGCCAAAAGCCAACAACCCCAGCTCAAGGTTGTCATCGTTACCACCTTTAAGCGGCCGGGCTATTTCGAGCGGGCCCTCAAGGCTGGAGTTGATGCCTATGTCTTGAAAGAACGTCGCATCACAGATTTAATGGCGACTCTTCATGCAGTATTAGCAGGGCAAAAAGAATATTCGCCTGAATTAATGGAAGGGATTTTGACCCATCCCAATCCTCTAAGCCCTCAAGAAAAGGCAGTTTTAAAAGAAGTCGCAAAAGGGGCTTCTAACCAAGAAATTGCTGATCGCTTATTCCTCTCAAACGGGACCATCCGCAATTATATGTCAACCATTCTGACCAAATTGGATGCGGAAAACCGGACTGAGGCAGCAAAAATTGCCCAAGAAAAGGGTTGGTTATAAGGAAGAAAAGAGAGTGGGACAGAAATCGGTAATTCGTTAGAATTCGATTTCGTCGTCCCACCTCCGCACAGTTGAGTAGGGCTGTAAAAGCTGATGAAATCAGCGTAGTAGAGCCCACTCAACCACTGCGTCTTGCTCGACAATCCAAAAACAATTGAGAGGCTAGGACTTTTGTCCCAGCCTCCTTTTTTTGTGATAGACTTAGCAATCCTGGAGAAACTCTCATTCTTCGGATTTGGATAGAAAATTCAGAAAATTTACTATTTTTCCTTGAAATATTTTCTAAAAATGGTATGATAGTAGCATGCTAATTTGATATACAAAGTACTGGAAAGGAGAGACATGGAGAAAATTACCTTAGAAACTGCAAAAACCGGTTCAGAGCTCGTTCTTGAAACCCTGCGTGATTTGGGCATTGACACGATTTTTGGTTATCCTGGTGGAGCGGTTTTGCCTTTATACGATGCCATCTATAGCTTTGAGGGTATCCAGCATATCTTGGGTCGTCATGAACAAGGATGCTTGCATGAGGCTGAAGGCTACGCTAAATCAACTGGAAAGCTGGGTGTCGCAGTCGTCACTAGTGGACCGGGGGCTACCAATGCCATTACAGGGATTGCAGATGCCATGAGCGATAGCGTTCCCCTATTAGTCTTCACTGGTCAAGTCAATCGTGCTGGGATCGGGAAAGACGCCTTTCAAGAAGCGGATATCGTGGGAATTACCATGCCCATTACCAAGTACAACTATCAAGTACGTGAGACGGCAGATATTCCGCGAATTATCACAGAAGCTGTCCATATTGCGACGACTGGACGCCCTGGTCCGGTGGTAATTGACCTTCCAAAGGATGTGTCTGCTTTAGAGACAGATTTTATCTATGAACCAAGTGTGAAGCTTCCAAGCTACCAGCCTACCATTGAACCCAATGAATTGCAGATCAAAAAGATTTTGAAGCAATTGAGTAAGGCTAAAAAACCAGTTCTTCTTGCTGGTGGTGGGGTGAGTTACGCTGGAGCTGCAAAAGAGTTGATTGCTCTAGCAGAGCGCTATCAGATTCCAGTAGTGACCAGTCTGTTAGGTCAAGGAACGATTGCGACCAGTCATCCTCTTTTCCTAGGGATGGGAGGAATGCACGGATCCTTCGCGGCCAATATCGCTATGACAGAGACAGATTTCATGATCAGTGTTGGTTGTCGATTTGATGACCGTTTGACAGGGAATCCAAAGACTTTCGCTAAAAATGCTAAGGTTGCCCATATTGACATTGATCCTGCAGAGATTGGGAAGATCATTGCTGTCGACATTCCTGTTGTTGGCGATGCAAAGAAAGCCTTGCAACAGTTGCTAGCAGAGCCAACGGTTCATAACAACACAGAAAAATGGATTGAAAAGGTGACCCAAGATAAGAACCGGGTTCGTTCATACGACAAGAAAGAACGGGTTGTGCAACCACAAGCTGTGATCGAACGCATCGGAGAGTTGACCAAGGGGGACGCTATTGTCGTCACAGACGTTGGACAACACCAAATGTGGGCAGCTCAATACTATCCTTACCAAAATGAGCGCCAATTGGTAACATCTGGTGGTCTAGGAACGATGGGATTCGGTGTTCCTGCAGCTATCGGAGCGAAAATTGCCAATCCAGATAAAGAAGTTGTTCTCTTTGTCGGAGATGGTGGTTTCCAAATGACCAACCAAGAATTGGCGATCTTAAATATTTATAAGGTTCCGATCAAGGTCGTTATGCTCAACAACCACTCGCTTGGGATGGTCCGTCAATGGCAAGAAGCCTTCTATGATGGTCGGACGTCAGAGTCAGTCTTTGATAGCCTTCCGGATTTCCAATTGATGGCGCAAGCTTACGGGATCAAGAATTATAAATTTGATAATCCTGAAACTCTTGAGAAGGATTTGGAAGTCATCACAGAAGATGTACCAATGTTCATCGAAGTAGACATTTCTCGGAAAGAGCATGTCTTGCCGATGGTACCAGCTGGTAAGAGTAATCATGAGATGTTGGGGGTGAAGTTTAATGCGTAGAATGTTAACAGCCAAACTTCAAAACCGCTCAGGTGTTCTGAACCGCTTTACTGGAGTCTTGTCGAGACGTCAAGTCAATATCGAAAGCATCTCTGTTGGCGCAACAGAAAACCCTAATGTATCGCGGATTACCATTATCATTGATGTTGCTTCGCATGATGAAGTAGAGCAAATCATCAAACAGCTCAACCGCCAAGTGGATGTGATCCGTGTCCGGGATATCACTGATAAACCACACTTGGAGCGCGAAGTGATCCTGGTGAAAGTTTCTGCACCTGCTGAGAAGCGAGCAGAAATCTTGGCCATTATTCAACCTTTCCGTGCGACCGTGGTCGATGTAGCCCCAAGCTCTATCACCGTTCAAATGACGGGAAATGCAGAAAAGAGCGAAGCCCTCATTCGTGTTATTCGACCGTATGGGATTAAAAACATCGCCCGCACCGGCGCAACCGGATTTACTCGAGATTAATTCTCACCTTAACATTGTTAACCCCGCCTTAAAAAGGCAAATAATATAATAGAAAAGAGATTTTACTTATGGCAGTTCAAATGGAATACGAAAAAGACGTTAAAGTACCAGCACTTGATGGTAAAAAAATCGCCGTTATCGGTTATGGTTCACAAGGTCATGCACACGCACAAAACTTGCGTGATTCAGGTCATGATGTCATCATCGGTGTGCGTCCTGGTAAATCATTCGATAAAGCAAAAGAAGATGGATTTGAAGCTTACCCAGTTGCAGAAGCAACTAAATTGGCTGATATCATCATGATCTTGGCACCAGACGAAATCCAAAAAGATATCTACAAAGATGAAATCGCTCCAAACTTGAGCGCTGGTAAAGCTCTTGGTTTTGCCCATGGTTTCAATATCCACTTTGGTTACATCAAAGCTCCTGAAGACGTAGATGTCTTCATGGTGGCACCAAAAGGACCAGGTCACTTGGTACGTCGTACTTACACTGAAGGATTTGGTGTACCAGCACTTTACGCTGTCTACCAAGATGCTACTGGTAACGCGAAAGACATCGCAATGGACTGGGCAAAAGGTGTTGGTTCAGCACGTGTTGGTCTTCTTTCAACAACCTTCAAAGAAGAAACAGAAGAAGATTTGTTTGGTGAACAAGCCGTTCTTATGGGTGGTTTGACAAGCTTGATCGAAGCTGGATTTGAAGTTTTGACAGAAGCTGGTTATGCACCTGAATTGGCTTACTTCGAAGTCCTTCACGAAATGAAATTGATCGTTGACTTGATCTACGAAGGTGGCTTCAAGAAAATGCGTCAATCATGTTCAAATACTGCAGAATTTGGTGATTTCGTGACTGGTCCACGTGTTATCGGTCCAGAAGTAAAAGAAAACATGAAAGCTGCCCTTGCTGATATCCAATCAGGTAAATTTGCACGTGAATTCGTTGAAGACCACGATGCTGGTTTCCCACGTTTGAAAGCTTTCCGCAAACAAGCTGAAGAACTTGAAATTGAAAAAGTTGGTGCTGAATTGCGTAAAGCAATGCCATTCGTTGGTCAAAACGACGATGACGCCTTCAAAATCTACAACTAATTGTCTGTAGAAGACTAAGCAAGTTGGGACACCCTAGCTTGCTTTTTTGATCAATACACAGCAACAGAGGTATGAAATGATAACAGCAAAAGATGTGGCCAAGGCCCATAAAATATTAAGTGGAGTCGTTGTCAATACGCCCCTTGAATACGACCACTATTTATCTGAAAAATATGGGGCAAAGATTTATTTGAAAAAAGAAAACGCCCAACGTGTTCGTTCTTTCAAGATTCGTGGAGCGTATTTTGCAATTTCTCAACTTTCAAAAGAAGAGCGTGAGCGTGGGGTAGTGTGTGCATCTGCGGGAAACCACGCGCAAGGAGTTGCTTATACTTGTAATGAAATGAAGATTCCAGCAACCATCTTCATGCCGATTACAACACCACAACAAAAGATCGGCCAAGTCCGATTCTTTGGTGGGGATTATGTAACAATCAAGTTGGTCGGGGATACCTTCGATGCATCAGCTAAGGCTGCCCAAGAATTTACTCTTGCAGAAAAACGGACCTTTATTGACCCGTTTGATGATCCACACGTACAGGCTGGCCAAGGAACAGTGGCATACGAAATCCTTGAGGAAGCTCGAAAAGAATCGATTTCTTTTGATGCTGTCCTTGTCCCTGTCGGTGGAGGAGGCCTCATTTCAGGTGTTTCTACCTATATCAAAGAAACGGATCCTCGGATTGAAGTCATTGGGGTAGAGGCCGAAGGAGCGCGCTCCATGAAGGCTGCTTTTGAAGCAGGTGGTCCCGTCAAATTGCCAGAAATCGATAAGTTTGCAGACGGGATTGCTGTGCAAAAGGTGGGACAATTGACTTATGAAGTGACCCGTCAACATGTGGAAACCCTGGTTGGGGTCGATGAAGGCTTGATTTCAGAGACTTTGATTGATCTTTATTCCAAACAAGGGATTGTAGCTGAACCAGCGGGAGCAGCTAGTGTAGCATCCCTTGAAATCTTGCGCGAATACATCAAGGGGAAAACCATTTGTTGTATTATCTCAGGTGGGAATAATGACATCAACCGTATGCCTGAGATGGAAGAACGTGCCTTGATCTACGATGGAGTAAAACACTACTTTATCGTCAACTTCCCACAACGTCCAGGTGCTCTTCGTGAATTTGTAAATGATATCCTAGGACCAAATGATGATATCACACGTTTTGAATACATCAAGCGTGCTAGTAAGGGAACAGGACCTGTCTTGATTGGGGTTACTTTGGCTAATAAACATGACTATGCAGGCTTGGTCAACCGTATCGAGCGTTTTGATCCGTCTTTCATTAACTTGAACGGCAATGAAACACTCTATAATATGCTGGTCTGAGTATCATACAGAAACAATCAACTATTTAAGCAATATATTTTTATGGAATATATTGCTTTTTTATGAAGACTTGTGATATGATATGCGTAAATTAAAAGGAGGAATTTTTTATGCCTGGATTTTTTATCTTTATTTTATTCTTGCTAATGGTTGCAGGATTCATTGTGATTAGCTCACTATATGTGGTCAAGCAACAATCTGTTGCCATCATCGAGCGTTTCGGACGTTATCAAAAAATTAGCGATAGTGGCATTCATATGCGAGCGCCTTTTGGCATCGATAAAATTGCCGCACGAGTTCAATTGCGCGTCTTGCAGAGTGAGATCGTGGTTGAAACAAAAACTCAGGATAACGTATTCGTTACCATGAATGTGGCGACGCAATACCGAGTGAACGAAAGCAACGTAAAGGATGCCTACTACAAACTCATGCGTCCAGAATCACAGATTAAATCATACATTGAAGATGCTTTGCGTTCTTCTGTGCCTAAGTTGACCTTGGATGAATTATTTGAGAAAAAAGATGAAATCGCTCTTGAAGTTCAAAAACAAGTGGCAGAAGAAATGTCAACTTATGGATATATTATTGTTAAAACCTTGATCACTAAAGTTGAGCCAGATGCCGAAGTGAAACAATCCATGAACGAGATCAATGCAGCGCAAAGAAAACGCGTGGCAGCTCAGGAGTTGGCAGAAGCAGATAAGATCAAGATCGTCACTGCTGCCGAAGCTGAGGCGGAAAAAGACCGTTTGCACGGGGTTGGTATTGCTGAGCAACGGAAGGCCATTGTCGATGGATTGGCAGACTCTATTAAAGAGTTAAAAGGTGCGAATGTAGACTTGACCGAAGAACAAATCATGTCTATTCTCTTAACCAACCAGTACTTGGATACCTTAAATAATTTTGCAGATAAAGAAGGGAATAATACGATTTTCCTACCAGCAAACCCAGATGGTGTCGAAAACATTCGTACACAAATATTATCCGCCTTGAAAGCAAAGTAAACTTTTTATCATTTTTTAAAAAAGGTTCGTATTTTCAGCGATTTTAGTTGACAAAATGTGCAAAAAAATTTATATTAGTATTGGAAATAATAATATAGGAGAAAGATAATGGCTAAATCGAACTTTGAAAAAGTAGAATCAGTTGTTGGATGGGTACGTGATAAGAAAATTACTGGGTATCGTATCAGTAAAGAAACAAATGCCCGTGAAATGTCTATCATTGCCTTGGCTCAAGGACGTGCAAAAGTAAAGAACATCTCGTTTGAAACTGCACTTGGATTGATTGATTTTTATGACAAAAATCATCAAAAATTCGAAAATTAATTTGTTGTTCCAATTGAAAACCAGAGAGTTTGCTCTCTGGTTTTTTTCTATGCCTCAAAAGCAGAAACGATACAAAAAAAACAGCTTGCTTCCATACTGGTAAGCAAACTGTTTCAAGAGATTAATGTAAGAAGCGTTGAAGGAATTCCTTGGTCCGTTCTTCTTTTGGATTGCTAAAGATTTCTTTTGGATCTCCTTGCTCAGCGATGACACCCTTGTCCATGAAGATGACCCGGCTAGAGACATCGCGGGCAAATTCCATTTCGTGGGTGACGACAATCATGGTGAGTCCTTCTTTTGCAAGGTCCTGCATGATTTTCAAGACTTCCCCAACCATTTCTGGGTCTAGGGCAGAAGTCGGTTCATCGAAGAGAATGGCATCAGGATCCATTGAGAGGGCCCGTGCGATGGCGACACGTTGCTTTTGACCACCTGAAAGTTGTTTCGGACGGGCAGCCCAATATTGAGATCCCATACCGACTTTTTCAAGGTTTTCTTTGGCAACTTTCTCTGCAGTTTCACGATCGCGCTTGAGGACGGTTGTTTGTGCAACGATGGTATTTTCTAAGACGTTTAAATTTTCGAAGAGATTAAAGCTTTGGAAAACCATCCCTAATTTCTCGCGGTAGTGGGTAAGATCATACTCAGGATCAAGAACATTTTGCCCACGATAGAGAATCTCTCCAGCTGTAGGAGTCTCTAGAAGATTGATGGAGCGAAGGAAGGTTGATTTTCCGCTACCAGAGCTCCCGATGATGGAGATCACCTCTCCTTTTTCAACCGTAAGGGAAATATCTTTCAAGACTTCATTTTGACCATAAGATTTTTTTAAATGTTGAATTTCAAGAATTTTTTCTGCCATTATTTCACCTCATTGACTTGCATTTGATTGGCACCTGTAGTATAAGTATCAGAATCTAAGCGACGTTCGATGTAGCGAAGAATTCGTGTGATGGTAAAGGTGAGAACGAAGTAAATCACAGCGATGATCGTAAAGGTTGGGAAGTATTGATAGTTTTGAGTTGCGATCGTATTTCCTGTAAAGTACAGTTCAACTACAGAGATAACATTCAAAACAGATGTATCCTTGATGTTAATAACAAATTCATTCCCTGTTGCTGGCAAGATATTGCGAACAACCTGTGGAAGGACGACCTTGCGCATGGTTTGTCCATGGGTCATTCCTAGAGCAGTCGCTGCTTCAAACTGACCTGGATCCACTGCTAAGATCCCACCACGAACAATCTCACTCATATAAGCTCCGGTATTGATTGATACGATAAAGATGGCGGCCCAGGTACGATCCAAGGAAATGTTGAAGGCTTGGGCGGAACCGTAGAAAATGACCATGGATTGAACGATCATCGGAGTTCCACGGAAGATTTCAATGTAGACATTGAGGAACCAACCAAAGGCAGTTTGGCATCCAGCAAGGACTTTATTTTTAGCCTTCGGAGCTGTCCGGAAGACACCGATTAACAAACCGATAATCAACCCAGCGATAGTTCCAGTCATAGAGATTAAGAGGGTCATTCCAGTTCCCCGTAAGAACTGTGGGCCATTATCCTTTAAAATCTTCGTCATTTGGCTAAAGAATGTCTGCTTATCATCACTAGCATCACTGGAAGCTGGTTGCTTCTTAATCATATCATCCATGAGTTTGACTTGGTCTTCAGACGAAATCTTAGCTAGTGCGGCATTGACTTGGTCAATTCTAGTGTCACCCTTCTTCATCCCGATAGCGATCGTCGCATCTTCTTCCCCAACTTCAAATCCTTTTTTGAATTGAATCATCTTAAATTTAGAATTAGCGGACTCGGCGGTTAAGGCTTCGGGACGTTCAGAAACATAGGCATCAATAACACCCGATTCTAAAGCTTGACGCATCTGGGCAAAATCACCCATTGCAGTTTCTTGTTTCACACCCTTGAGTTGGGAAATGAGAGAATAGAGGTAGACCCCTTGTTGGGAGGTGACCTTTGCATCCTTAAAGTCATCTAGACTAGTGGCGTTTGCATAGTTTCCATCTTTACGAACGAGCATGACCGGTTCACTGGTATAGTAGCTCTTGGAGAAGGCGACCTCTTTTTTACGTTCAGCGGTTGGACTCATCCCAGCGATAATCATATCGATTTTACCAGAAGTGAGGGCTGGAATTAAACCGTTCCAAGATGTTTTTACGATCAGAGGTTTTTTACCTAACTCCTCAGCAACTTTTTTGGCAATTTGGACATCGTACCCATTAGCATATTGATTGGTACCGTCAATTTTAACAGCTCCATTTGCATCATCTTCTTGGGTCCAGTTGAAAGGAGCGTAGGCCGCTTCCATTCCGATTCGTAAATAGTCATCTGCATGAGCAACCTGTGTGATCCCCAGGCAAATGAAAAGCCCCGTTAAGAGCGCGAATAATGTTTTTTTCATTTTTTCTCCTCTTCCTTATTTTAACTTCTCCTATTGTACAGTAAAATAGGCTGCATTTCAAACATGGTCCTCTTTTTATTTAAAAAATGCTATAATAATACAAAGGAGCGTGATCAAATGAAAAAGTATTTGTATGTTTTTTTCGCCTTTCTGGCCTGCCTTTTTGTCAGTCAGAATGTCCATGCATCTAGTCCATCTTATGATGTACTTTACTATGGTGGAACCTTGACCTTGGACACCTGGGACGATGCCACCTATGAGGAAGAACTGGTTTATTATTTCAAAGATTCTTATAGAGGGCAGTATGTCAGTCTAGGAACTGCGGGCAACATGCCACAAGGGTTTGCAATTGAGATACCGCCAAAGGTTGAGGTGGAAGGTCGTGATCTTCAAAGAGAACCCGAGATTACGAATCTAGGTGATGGCTACCGAGTGAAAATTTATAACAGTGGTGTAGCGACAGATACTGTCAAAATTAAAGTTACATGGAAATTAAAAAATCTCCTCTATTCACACAAGGATATCTTGGAGTTGAACTGGAAACCGATCACAGATGGCGATCAGAAGGTGGATGAAGTCCAATTTCGTGTTATTCCTAAGTTTGCACCAGCCAATGCCCAATCGGAACTGTATATCCATACAGCCTTTATGGGACCGGATGTGACTGTAAAAAAAGAAGATGGAATCTATTCTGCCACTTTCTATAACCTAGGCAAAGGAAAGGCTGTGGAGTTGTATGGTTACTGGTTGAAGTCAGACCTAACTACTTTGTATGATTCTGGTCGAAATACAGGATTAACCAAATTGGATGAATTTCACAAGAACCAAGCTAAAATTGAACAGGAAAAATACTGGACACGCATGTTTTGGAACTGGATCTTGCCAGCTTTAATTATTGCACTCTGGCTTCTTTCTCTCTTGGGTCGCAATCGGTTCAAAAAAATGATTTGGCCTGGTGTGACCTATCCGACTGATACTCGTCTTTACGAGATTCCACAGGATATTGCACCTCTTGTCATGAGCTCGGTTGTTTATTCAGCTGAATTAGACGAGGCCTCCCCGACCAATAAAGAGAAGGCGACTCCGCCGGTGTTTACATTTGAAAAAATGCTTCAAGCTACATTGCTGGATTTGATGGATCGTGGAGTGATTGTCTACGAGCAACAAGGAAATGAAGTCGTTTTGACCAGGAAGTCTCATGGACATGTGGATGATTTTGAACGCTCCTTTATGAATATGGCTTTTGGGGATCAAGTTTCCTGTCCTGTTAACCGTCTCTTTGAAAATTATAAATTTAGTGATGATATATACAAACATGCCAAAAAAGCAGATCAAGATGCTATTCGTTCGCTAGGAAGTAGGGCTCAGGCTCACTTTGATACGGCTGTCAACCAGGTAGCCAGAGATGTTCATCGCAAGGTGGAAGATCTCCATTTGCCAAGCTACTATCGCCCTTTAGAGGCAAATGAAGAAGCGCAAGCTAGACGAAGCCTCTTCTTTGGTTGGGCTGCTTGGTTTATCGCCCTTGGAGCAGAAATCTTTGCCATCTTTGGGATGGGTTGGTTCTCGGTTCCTTGTTTGATAGGGATCCTCATACTTTGGTTTATGCCAGTGCGCTTCAATGGTGTCTTTAAAGCATGCTTACGAGATGGGGTTGTCAATCTTGCGGGTGCTGAGCAACGCTATTACTGGGATAGTTTTGGTCGGATGTTAAAAGAGATTGCTCACCTCAACGATGCAGAGTTGCAGTCTCTTGTCCTATGGAACCGCTTATTGGTCTATGCGGCCTTGTATGGTGTAGCCGATCAGGTCACAAAGGTCATGAAACTTCGGAATATTCAGTTAGAAAATCAAGCCTTAAATGCTTTCGTTTACACCCCATTCTATCATGATGTGACCCACTCAAGTCATGCCATGTCTACTTATGGATCGACAGCATCGACAGCTAGTCATTTCACAGTTTCTTCTGGTAGTGGAGGAGGCTTCTCTGGCGGAGGAGGCGGAGGAGGCTTTGGTGCCTTCTAAGCAGCACTAAGAATGGTCTTAGTCTCTCTTACCCTTCTAGTTTGGAAGGCCTGGTCCGGTCCATAGATTTATGATATAATAGAGCAAATGTAAGTTTAGGAGAAAAAGATGTTTCTGATCGAATTAATCAAAGCGATCCTTTTTGGGATTGTCGAGGGGATTACAGAATGGCTACCGATCTCAAGTACAGGTCACTTGATTCTACTACAGGATTTTGTGCAGTTTAAAAACCAAGATCCAGCCTTTATGGAGATGTTCAATGTTGTGATCCAATTGGGTGCGATCCTAGCGGTTGTGGTAATTTATTTTGATAAATTATATCCGTTTAAACCAGGGAAATCAGCAGTAGAAGTGCGTCGGACCTGGCAGTTATGGGCAAAAGTTGCAGTTGCAACCCTCCCGCTTGTCTTTGTTTTTAAATTAGATGATTGGTTTGAGGCGCATTTCCACAATTCGATTTCCGTTGCAATTATGTTGATTACCTACGGGATTGCCTTTATCTATTTGGAAAGACGGGAACAGGTCGAACCTGCAGTGACAGAGTTGCATAAGTTACCTTATCGAACAGCTCTTTATATCGGACTTTTCCAAGTCTTATCGCTATTTCCAGGTACAAGCCGTTCAGGTGCTACGATTGTAGGGGGCTTGATCAATGGTGTTAGCCGTCCAGTGGTGACAGAGTTTACCTTTTATCTGGGTATCCCGGCTATGTTTGGGGCTAGTCTCTTAAAGGTTGGGAAATTCGCTCTTGGCGGGCATTCACTTGCACTAGGGCAACTTTTTATTCTACTGGTAGCGATGGGAGTGGCATTCGTAGTCAGCATGTACGCCATCCGCTTCTTGACAGATTATGTGAAAAATCATGATTTCACCGTCTTTGGGAAATACCGTATTGTTCTTGGTTCCATCTTGTTATTGTATGGCCTCTTCCGTGTTATTTTCTAAGAGAACGGTTGAACTCGATCAAATTGTTTATTGAGGTTGGAGACTTTTGTCCTGACCTCTTTTCTATGCATCCTTTTTTTGAATTCTATCCATTTTTTTAGTATAATAGTAAGACTAGAAGTATGAGGTTATGCTATGAAGATGAAGCAAATTAGTGATTCAACAATTAAGATCACGATCCAACTAGAAGACTTAGAAGAACGTGGGATGGAAATTGCTGATTTCCTTGTCCCACAAGAAAAAACAGAAGAATTTTTCTACGCTATTTTGGATGAGCTCGAAATGCCAGAAAGCTTCCTGGATAGCGGGATGCTTAGTTTTCGTGTGACACCAAAACCAGATAAACTGGATGTTTTTGTTACCAAATCAAAAATTGACCAACAATTGGATTTTGAGGATTTGTCAGATCTTCCTGATATGGAAGAGTTGTCACGCATGACGCCAGATGAATTTATCAAAACCTTGGAAAAAACAATCTCTGATAAGACAAAAGGGGATGCAGAAGCTATCCACCATTTGGAACAAGAAGAGTTGCGGGACAATCAAGAACAAGATCCTACATCTGAAGCACCAGTAAGTCAGTATATTTATTACATTTTGCGTTTTTCAAATATCCAGCAAGCAGTTGCCTTTTCAAAAACGGTCAGCTTTCCAGTGGATACCTCTGAATTATACAAAATGGGATCTGATTATTATTTAACTGTCTTGATCGATACAGAGGATCAACCAAATCAATATCCAACCTGGTTACTTGCTATCATTCGGGAGTATGCGGATGATTCAGAAGTGACACGGGCCGTTCTGCAGGAACATGGTCATTTATTAATGGTGTCTGGTGCGATTGAGAATTTGAAGAAAGTTGCTAGCTTATGATGTCCTTTTCCTTGCAATTTGTTCTGGTGCTGATTGGAACTTTTATGATTGCCTTGGTATTGACGCCCTTGGTTCGCCTATTCTCCTTTAAGATTGATGCCGTAGATTATCCGAATGCGCGTCGGATCAATACCAAGCCCATGCCAAGCGCGGGTGGACTGTCTATTGTGATTGCTTTTTCAATTGCGACTCTTGTGTTTATTCCTATGCTGACATCCACTACCGCACCAATCAAAAGTTACTTGTCCTATACCTTGCCGGTCGTAGGAGCGGGATGGATTATCGCTCTTACAGGCTTGATCGATGATGTAAAAGAGTTGTCAGCCAAGAAAAAGATGATCGGTATCCTGCTGGCAGCGAGTCTAGTCTGGTTTTTGACAGATTTTCGGCTGAATGATTTCAAGATTCCATTTGGTGGTCCCTTACTTCATTTTGAACCATGGCTATCGTACCTTTTGACAGTGATTTGGATTGTTGCCATTACCAATGCGGTCAATCTGATTGATGGATTAGATGGCTTGGTGAGTGGGGTCTCTATTATTTCCTTGGTGACAATGGGGATTGTGTCCTATTTCTTTCTTCCAGTACCCAATCTCTTTCTGACCATGACGATCTTTGTCTTGGTTGCGTCCATCGCTGGCTTCTTTCCCTTTAACTACCATCCAGCCATTCTCTATTTGGGAGACACCGGTGCCTTGTTTATCGGATTCATGATTTCTGTCTTGTCCTTGCAAGGTTTGAAAAATGCAACGGCAGTTGCGGTAGTCACGCCCATGATTATCCTCGGAGTACCGATTACAGATACCTTTTTAGCCATTATCCGTCGGACTCTTTCTGGTCAAAAATTTTATAAACCGGATCGCAATCACTTGCACCACCGACTTCTGTCTCTGGGCTTGACACATCGGGGAACTGTACTTGTGATCTATGGAATTTCGATGATTTTCTCCTTGATTTCTCTCTTGCTCAACATCTCGAGCCGCATTGGGGGTGTCCTACTTGTGATCGGGCTCTTATTTGGAGTAGAGTTGTTAGCGGAATTGATTGGGGTACTGGGGCCACATCATAGTCCTTTGTTAAATGTTCTGCGCTATATAGGGAATTCTTCCTATCGGGAGGAAGTTCGTCAAAAACGAAAAGAAAAAACTAAATAAGAATAGTTCTAATCAAAAGAAAAGCCATTTAGGCTTTTTTTTGATATACTTGAAAGGTAAAAAAAATACTTTGTGATGAAGGAATCTTTGCTTTGAGAAGCCTTCCAGACTTCAAAGTAAAAAGAAAGGGAATGCAATGTCGACATTAGAAATTAAAGACCTTCACGTTGAAATTGAAGGCAAAGAAATTTTAAAAGGTGTAAACCTGACCCTAAAAACTGGTGAGATCGCAGCCATCATGGGACCAAACGGAACAGGGAAATCTACTCTGTCAGCTGCCATTATGGGAAACCCAAATTATGAAGTAACCAAAGGGGAGATTCTGTTTGATGGTGTCAACATCTTAGAATTGGAAGTAGACGAACGTGCACGGATGGGCTTGTTCCTTGCCATGCAATACCCTTCAGAAATCCCAGGGATTACCAATGCAGAATTTTTACGTGCAGCCATGAATGCTGGTAAAGAAGAGGACGAGAAGATCTCTATTCGTGATTTCATCAAAAAATTGGATGAAAAGATGGAATTGCTCAACATGAAAGAAGAAATGGCAGAACGCTATTTGAACGAAGGGTTCTCAGGTGGTGAGAAAAAACGCAATGAAATCCTTCAATTATTGATGTTGGAACCAACATTTGCCCTTTTGGATGAAATTGACTCTGGTTTGGATATCGATGCTCTTAAGGTCGTATCTAAAGGGGTTAATGCAATGCGGGGTGAAGGTTTTGGAGCGATGATCATCACCCACTACCAACGTTTGTTGAACTATATTACTCCTGACGTCGTTCATGTGATGATGGAAGGTCGTGTTGTGCTTTCAGGTGGACCAGAATTGGCTGCACGCTTGGAACGTGAAGGCTATGCCCAACTCGCAGAAGAACTCGGTTACGACTATAAAGAAGAACTATAACCTGATGACAAGTGATCTAATGTTGTCATAAAATCAAACAGATAGTATCTTTATTAGGAGAAAAAAATGAGTATTGAAAATATTACCCTCTTTTCGGAACTGCATGCTGAGCCAAGCTGGCTGCAAGATTTACGAAAAAAAGCTTTTGACAAGATCGATCAGTTGGAATTGCCAGCCATTGAACGCGTCAAATTCCACCGCTGGAATCTTGGGGATGGGACGATCACAGAAAGTGAGGCTTCTGCCAATGTTCCCGATTTTACAGCCCTCGATTCAAACTTAAAATTGGTCCAAGTTGGAACTCAGACTGTTTTTGAACAGGTGCCACAAGCCTTGGCAGACCAAGGAGTCCTTTTTACAGATTTCCATTCTGCCCTAGAAGAAATTCCGCAGGTGGTAGAAGACTACTTTATGTCTTCGGTTAAATACGATGATGATAAACTAGCAGCATACCACACAGCTTATTTTAATAGTGGGGCTGTCCTCTATATTCCAGATAACGTCGAAATTTCAGAACCAATCGAAGGCATTTTCTACCAGGATAGCGACAGTGATGTACCTTTCAATAAACACATTTTGATTATTGCAGGCAAAAACAGCAAGTTCAGCTATTTGGAACGCCTAGAATCAAAAGGTGATGGCTCAGCAACAGCAACTGCTAATGTGACGGTTGAGGTGATTGCCCGCTCAGGTGCCCAAGTGAAATTTGCGGCGATTGACCGTCTGGGTGAAAATGTCACAGCCTACATCAGTCGACGTGGGAAACTAGGTCAGGATGCCAGCATTGATTGGGCTATCGGTGTTATGAACGAAGGTAACGTGGTTGCAGACTTTGACAGTGACTTGGTTGGAAACGGAAGTCATGCAGATTTGAAAGTCGTTGCTTTATCAAGCGGTCGTCAGGTTCAAGGAATTGACACCCGCGTGACCAACTTTGGTTGCAACTCGATCGGAAATATCTTGCAACACGGGGTTATTCTTGAAAAAGGAACCTTGACCTTCAACGGAATTGGTCATATTATCAAGGGGGCTAAAGGAGCAGATGCTCAGCAAGAAAGCCGTGTCTTGATGTTATCGGATCAAGCGCGTTCAGATGCCAATCCAATCCTTTTGATTGATGAAAATGATGTCACAGCAGGCCATGCTGCATCGATCGGTCAAGTGGACCCAGAAGACATGTATTACCTCATGAGTCGTGGTCTGGATCAACACACAGCGGAACGATTAGTGGTGCGTGGTTTCTTGGGATCTGTTATTGTTGAAATCCCAGTTAAAGAAGTACGTGATGAAATGATTGCCACCATTGAAGAAAAGTTATCTCAACGCTAAGGAGAAACAATGCTAGATAAAAATACGATTGCTCAAGATTTTCCCATTCTCGATCAACTAGTTCACGATGAGCCTTTGGTTTATCTAGATAATGCAGCGACGACGCAAAAACCTAAACGTGTTCTTGAAGCAGTTAATCACTATTATTTGCAAGATAACGCCAATGTTCATCGTGGAGTCCATACTTTGGCTGAACGAGCGACAGCAGCCTATGAGGCAGCGCGTGAGAAAGTCAGAAAATTTATCAATGCTTCATCAACCAAGGAAGTGCTCTTTACAAGAGGGACAACGACTGGACTCAACTGGGTAGCCCGCTATGCAGAAGAAGTCCTAAAGGAAGGGGATGAAGTCCTAATTTCCATCATGGAACATCACTCCAACATCATTCCTTGGCAGCAAGCCTGCAAGAAGACGGGAGCGAAACTGGTCTATGTCTATCTAAAAGATGGCTTACTGGATATGCAGGACTTAAAGAGCAAGCTTAGTGAGAAGACAAAATTTGTCTCCATCACCCATGCTTCGAATGTCTTAGGGGTGGTCAATCCGATCAAGGAAATTGCTCGATTAGCTCATGAAGTTGGAGCGATCATGGTTGTAGACGGGGCTCAATCAACCCCTCATATGGCCATTGATGTACAAGACTTAGATGCGGATTTCTTTGCTTTTTCTGGCCACAAGATGGCTGCACCAACAGGGATTGGTGTCCTCTATGGGAAAGAAGAAATCTTAGAGCAAATGTCTCCGATCGAGTTTGGGGGCGAGATGATTGACTTTGTTTACGAGCAATCTGCCTCTTGGAAGGAATTGCCTTGGAAATTTGAAGCTGGAACACCTAATATGGCGGGCGCAATTGGTCTTGGTGCAGCGATCGATTACTTAGAAGAGCTGGGGATGGACCAGGTAGAAGCGCATGAGCAAGAATTGATTGCCTATGTGTTTCCAAAATTACAGGCTATCGAAGGCTTGACCATCTATGGTTCCCAAGACTTAGCCCAACGTTCTGGCGTCATTTCCTTCAATCTAGGAGATCTCCATCCGCATGACTTAGCAACAGCATTAGATTATGAAGGGATTGCTGTTCGTGCAGGTCACCACTGTGCACAACCGCTCCTTCAATACCTACAAGTCCCAGCGACAACGAGAGCAAGTTTTTATCTCTACAACACCAAAGCGGACTGTGATAAATTAATTGAGGCATTGATCAAAGCAAAGGAGTTTTTCAATGGCACTTTCTAAATTAGATTCGCTGTACATGGCGGTCGTAGCTGACCATTCAAAACACCCCCACCACCAAGGACAGATTGAAGATGTTGATCAGATCCAACTCAACAATCCAACTTGTGGAGATGTGATCCAGTTAAGTGTGAAATTTGATGAGAATGACAGGGTGGAAGATATTTCCTTTGTGAATTCAGGCTGTACGATCTCAACCGCTTCAGCTAGTATGATGACGGATGCTGTAATGGGAAAAACAAAAGAGGAAGTTGAAGAATTGGCACAGGTCTTTTCAGAAATGGTCCAAGGCCAATCAGATCCTCGGCAAGAGGAGTTGGGAGATGCAGCCTTCTTATCTGGAGTCTCAAAATTCCCACAGCGGATTAAATGTGCGACCCTCTCCTGGAATGCTCTCAAAAAAGCGATCGAACGTAGCAAATAATTAAAAGAAGAAACAGAGAAAGAAAGGAAATTATGGCTGAAGAAAGAGTCGAACCGAAACCAATTGATCTCGGTGAATATAAATTTGGATTTCACGATGACGTTCAACCCATTCTCTCTACCGGGAAGGGATTGAATGAAGCGGTTATTCGTGAATTGTCTGCAGCAAAAAATGAACCAGAATGGATGCTCGAATTCCGTTTGAAATCTTTTGAAACCTTCAAAAAGATGCCCATGCAAACCTGGGGAGCCGATCTATCAGAAATTGACTTTGATGATTTGATCTATTATCAAAAACCTTCGGATAAACCTGCCCGTTCATGGGACGAAGTTCCAGAGAAAATCAAGGAAACCTTTGAGCGTATCGGGATTCCTGAAGCGGAACGTGCTTACTTAGCGGGGGCTTCTGCTCAGTATGAATCAGAAGTGGTTTACCACAATATGAAAGAAGAGTTTGAAAAGTTGGGGATTATCTTTACCGATACGGATTCTGCCCTAAAAGAATACCCAGACCTTTTCAAACAGTATTTTGCGAAGTTAGTACCACCAACGGATAACAAATTGGCTGCCCTCAACTCAGCAGTCTGGTCTGGTGGAACCTTCATTTATGTACCAAAAGGCGTAAAAGTAGATGTTCCCCTTCAAACTTACTTCCGTATCAACAATGAAAATACAGGTCAGTTTGAGCGTACCTTGATTATCGTGGATGAGGGAGCAAGCGTTCACTACGTAGAAGGCTGTACAGCACCGACCTATTCAAGCAATAGCTTGCATGCTGCAATTGTTGAGATCTTTGCCTTGGATGGAGCTTATATGCGTTACACGACCATCCAAAACTGGTCTGACAATGTCTACAACTTGGTCACCAAGCGGGCCAAAGCTCAAAAAGATGCCACAGTTGAGTGGATCGACGGGAACTTAGGAGCCAAGACAACCATGAAGTACCCATCTGTTTATCTGGATGGAGAAGGAGCGCGTGGGACCATGTTGTCCATTGCCTTTGCGAATGCAGGTCAACACCAAGATACAGGTGCCAAGATGATCCACAATGCCCCTCACACTAGCTCGTCTATCGTATCCAAATCCATCGCGAAGGGTGGCGGAAAGGTAGACTACCGTGGACAAGTGACTTTCAACAAGAACTCTAAGAAATCAGTTTCTCACATTGAGTGTGACACTATTATCATGGATGATTTATCTGCATCAGACACGATTCCATTTAATGAAATCCACAACTCACAAGTTGCTTTGGAGCACGAGGCCAAGGTTTCAAAAATTTCAGAAGAACAACTTTATTATTTGATGAGTCGTGGTTTGTCTGAATCAGAAGCGACAGAAATGATTGTCATGGGATTTGTAGAGCCCTTTACAAAAGAACTTCCAATGGAATACGCCGTTGAGTTAAACCGACTCATTAGCTACGAAATGGAAGGATCTGTAGGATAATTCATTTTCATCAATCAAAAATCACAATGGATTTGACTCCATTGTGATTTTTTTACTTATAATTTTTCGTTGACATAACGAACAAATTCATTCCACCAAACCTTTAAGAAAAAGCTTTTCTCAATGGTTCTTCCTGCTACCATATCGACTGTTGGTTCTTGATCTTCTAAGTAGCCACGTCCGATTTTATCTGGATCAGTGTAGTGTAATTTTCCAAGATTTGTGCCTGATTTGACAGGTGCTCGGAATGATTCTTGGTCACTCTTGAATTGAATTTTTGGTTCTGCTTGACTGCCTTGCTTTTCAACGATATAGAAGTCTTTTTTTGCAACAGCTAAAACAGTCTCTGACTTCCCATCCATGATAGTTGCCTTACTTTTTCCGTAGGGATCTCCTTCTTTGACGACAATGGAAGAAACAAAGGTCCGTACCACGTAGTTCATCAGAGAAGAAGTAGCCACAAAGCGTGCATATGGATCACCGTCAACTGCCTCCACTCCTAGGACAACTGTGATCATATGGATGCCATTTTGCGTCGTCGATGCAGCAAAGGTGATGCCACCTTTGGTAGAGTTGCTGACCCGAAGTCCGTCGACTCCCGAACGGTAATTCGGCATGCCTTCTAGCATCAGATTGGGGTTTTCAATCTGCGTGTTTGAAAAAAGAGCAGTGGGCTTTGAAGTATATTTGGTCACTTCAGGAAAATCCTGGAGTAAGTGCTTGGCAATAACAGCAATATCATAAGCACTCAATTGATTTTCGTCTTCTTTCCCGTCAGGATCTCCGCTGATGGTTTGAGTATTTAATCCGGTAGCATTGATTAAATGAGGAGATTGAATGCCCCATTCAGCAAGTTTTTTCTTCATTTTTTCAACGAAGCTTTTCTCAGAGCCCCCCACTTTCTCAGCTAAGGCCAAGGCAGCAGTGCTAGAATTTCCAACTAAAAGAGCAGTCAATAACTGTTCAACCGTATATTGGTTCGCTTCCATAGGAAGAGTACCAGCACCTTCGATATCATTTAAGGCCAGAGCTTTCTCAGACAATTTAATAGGATCTTTCAGAGAAAGTTTTTTTTCATGAATGGCTTCGAAAATCAGATAAGTGGTCAAGAGTGTAGATAGTCCCCCCACATCTCGCTTTTTCTCTGAATCCTTTTCATATAAGATTTTACCTGAATCAGCTTCAACAGCAATAGCACTTTGAGCAGGAAGTTCTAGCTCGTCTGCTAGAACGACTTGATAAGGTAAACTGCATAACAGCAGGATGAAGGTTAAAAAAGAAAGAAAGAATTTTTTCACAGTTGTTTCCTCGTTGCTTAGTCCTCTCTATTGTATCATACAAATGATTAATGGAAAATCGTAAAATCATCAATTAGGCTAAAAAGTCAATCATAGCAAGGTTTTTGGCTGGTGTTGAAGCAAATATTCAGAAAATTTAGTTTACTTTTTTTTCTACTTGTGATATAATCTTAAACAAATCTAAAAAAACTATTGGAGAATTCCTATGAAAAAAGGTAAAGTATTCGCAGTTGCCGGAGTAACACTCCTTGCAGCTGGATTGTTAGCTGCATGTTCTGGTTCTAATACTAGTAAAGCAAGCTCAGGCGAAGACAAAAACTATGGTTATGTCTACACTTCAGATCCAACAACTTTGGACTATACAATTTCTTCTAAAGCTGCTACCCATGACATCACTACAAATGTGGTAGACGGTTTGTTAGAAAATGATAAATACGGTAACCTTGTACCTTCACTTGCGGAAGACTGGTCTGTTTCTAAAGACGGTTTGACTTATACCTACAAGATTCGTAAAGGTGTCAAATGGTATGATGCGGATGGTGAAGAACACGGCGAAGTGACTGCCAAAGACTTCGTGACTGGTTTGAAACACGCTGCTGATAAAAAATCAGAAGAACTTCCACTAGTTCAAGGCTCAATCAAAGGCTTGGATGATTATGTGCAAGGAAAAACTACAGACTTCAGCCAAGTTGGTGTCAAAGCGGTTGATGATTACACACTTCAATACACATTGAACAAACCTGAAACTTTCTGGAACTCTAAAACGACTAACGGAATTTTGTTCCCAATAAGCACAGAGTTCTTGAAGAGTAAGGGAGATGATTTTGGTCAACCAAACGATGTGAAGTCAATCCTTGCAAACGGACCTTTCCTTCTTAAATCAATCACTTCAAAATCATCTGTTGTATTTGAAAAGAATGACAACTACTGGGATAAGAAAAACGTTCACCTGAAAGAAGTAAAATATACTTATTACGATGGATCAGACCAAGATTCATTGGCACGTGGATTCTCTGATGGTGCTTATACAAAAGCTCGCCTTTTCCCTGCAAGTTCAAACTTTGCAACTGTAGAGAAAAAATATAAAGACGATATCTTTACTACACCAGCAGGATCAGGTGTAGCAGTTCTTGGCTTTAACCTTGATCGTCAATCTTACAAACACACTGCAAAGAAATCCGATGCTGAAAAATCTTCTACTAAGAAAGCAATTTTGAACAAAGATTTCCGTCAGGCCGTCACTTTTGCCTTGAACCGTGAAAGCTACTCAGCACAAGTCAATGGTAAAGAATTTGCTAAACCAGCTATCCGTAATACATATGTTGCACCTGCGTTCGTACAAGTAGATGGAAAAGACTTCGGAAATGTAGTTGCAGATAAGTTGACTACTTATGGAGACCAATGGAAGGGTATCAACCTTGCAGATGGTCAAGATGGTCTTTACAACAAAGATAAAGCGAAAGCACAACTTGAAAAAGCCAAAGCTGAACTTCAAAAAGATGGTGTTCAATTCCCAATTCATATTGATGTACCGGTAGCACAAAATTCTACAAACTTTGTTTCACGGATGCAATCTCTGAAACAAACTGTGGAAGATACTCTTGGTAAAGACAATGTCGTTCTTGATCTTCAAATGATGGACTCAGACGAAGTGTTGAATATTACTTTGAATGTGCCATCAGCTGCAGACGCAGACTGGGATCTTCAAGGAATGGTAGGATGGAACCCAGACTATGATGATCCATCAACTTACCTTGATACTCTTCAACCAGCTTCTGAGGACCAAACAAAAGTTTACCTTGGTTTTGCAGGTGGTGTAGATAACCCATCAGCAAAAGCTGTAGGTTTGGATGAGTTTGCAAAACTTCTTGACGATGCAAACAACGAAACACAAGATGTTGTGAAACGTTATGAAAAATACGCAGCAGCTCAAGCTTGGTTGACAGATAGTGCGATTGTTATTCCAACGATGTCAAGTACAGGTGCTGCAACAGTTGTTTCTAAGGTAGTTCCATTCTCTGAACCATCATCACAAACAGGTAACAAAGGTTCAACATACTTGAAATACGTTGAAGTTCAAGATGAGCCGGTTACTAAGAAACAATACGATGAAGCCCTTAAGAAATGGCAAAAAGAAAAAGCTGAGTCAAACAAAAAAGCTCAACAAGATCTTGAAAAACACGTTAAATAATTAAATTATTGATTTTCATTAGAACTTTCTCTTCTAGGGGAGAAAGTTCTTTTGGACATTAAAGGAATGAAATATGAAAAAATATGTTTTTATGCGTATTTTGCGTTCGTTAGTGTCGATCTTTCTCGTCACGACATTAACCTACATGATTATCTATACGCTAACACCGAGAAATCTCATCTTTAAAAATGACCCCAACTACAATAAAGTAGCGAAGACAAAAGATTCGAAGATCAACTACGAAAATACAGTCTATGATCGCATGGGTTATTTGGAATACATGGATTCAAAGAGCTTGCAACAAAAAGCAAGTAAAGAAGATTCTTCTGTAACAGTTGATGCGACTACTGCTAATGAAAAGATCTATAAAGAATACATTAACAAATTAGGTCATGGTTGGCAGTTGAAACGTTTCCCAGAAAGTAAGTCTTTTTATGCGGTGCGTGAAATTCCGGTTTTTGAACGTGTCATCAGCTTCTATGCAAATTTGATTCAGTTTGATCATCCAGGTTGGGTGAAAGATGCCTCAAATCCAAACCTCAAACGCTATATCCGTATTGAAAATGATCCATCTATTGGTTGGTCAGTTGTAGGTTCTGGTACGAAACACAAATACCTCTTGTACTTTAATGGTCAATTCCCATATGTACACCAAAACTTTGTGACCTTAAACCTTGGAAATTCATATCCAACTTATTCTAATACCCCAGTTCTTCAAGTTATTACACAAGGACAAGGAACGACTAAGAAGAGTGAAGTGAACTTCCCGACAGGTAAAAAGACATCTTCAATTGATATCTACTCACGTACCTACAAATCACCAAGTAAGGCAGACTCACAAGACATCAGTCGATTTGGTAAAGGGGACGCTTATACAGCAACGTTGAGCAACTATGAGAATCCATCCATGATTGCATCTTCTTCAATCATTGGTTTGATTGGTATTGCGATTGCTTACTTGATTGCGATCCCATTAGGGTCTTACATGGCTCTGTTCAAGAACTCATGGTTTGATAGCATCTCAACAGCAACCTTGACATTTATGATGTCTCTTCCAACTATTGCCCTTGTTTACATTGTGCGTCTAGCAGGTTCATTTGTTGGACTTCCAGACTCATTCCCAGTACTTGGAGCACAGGACTGGCGTTCATATGTATTGCCGTCTCTGATTCTTGGTTTGTTGAGTGCGCCATTTATCGCAGTTTGGATTCGTCGTTACATGATCGATATCCATTCGCAAGATTTCGTCCGTTTTGCTCGTTCAAAAGGATTGTCAGAACGTGAGATCTCGAGAAAACACATCTTCAAAAATGCGATGGTTCCATTGGTATCTGGTATTCCAGGTTCTATCATTGGAGTTATCTCAGGTGCGACACTTACTGAAACAGTCTTCGCTTTCCCAGGTATGGGTAAAATGTTGATTGACTCTATTAAAGCATCAAACAACACCATGGTCATCGGACTTGTCTTCATCTTCACATCACTTGGTATCTTTGCTGCCATGTTAGGTGATATCTTGATGACAGTGCTTGATCCACGAATTAAATTAACGAATACGAAAGGAGGCAAATAATGGCTACAATCGATAAAAATAAATTTCAGTTTGTAAAACGCGATGACTTTGCCTCTGAAGTAATCGATGCTCCAGCGTATTCATACTGGAAATCTGTATTCAGACAATTCTTGAAAAAAAGAACCACGATCATTATGCTTGCTATTTTGATTGGGATTCTCTTGATGAGTTTTGTCTACCCGATGTTTTCAAATTTTGATTACAACGACGTAAGTAAGGTAAATGACTTTTCAGCACGTTTGAATCCACCAAGTGCCAAAGCTTTCTTTGGTACAGATAATAACGGTAAATCCCTCTTTGATGGAGTTTGGTTTGGTGCTCGGAATTCAATTATCATTTCCTTCATCGCCACTGTTATTAACGTGGTAGTCGGAGTTATCGTTGGTGGAATTTGGGGGATCTCAAAATCTATCGACCGTATCATGATGGAAGTTTATAACGTTATTTCAAACATTCCATTTATGTTGATCGTTATCGTCTTGACTTACTCAATGGGATCTGGTTTCTGGAACTTGATTCTTGCCATGTCCTTAACAGGATGGATCGGAATTGCTTATACCATTCGTGTCCAAATCATGCGTTACCGTGATTTGGAGTACAACCTTGCCAGCCGAACATTAGGAACACCAACAATGAAAATTGTTACGAAAAATATTTTACCTCAATTGGTATCTGTTATCGTGACACAAACATCACAGTTGCTTCCAAGCTTTATTTCTTACGAAGCCTTCCTTTCCTTCTTCGGACTGGGTCTTCCAATTACAGTTCCAAGTTTGGGACGGTTGATTTCTGACTATTCTCAAAACGTAACTACAAATGCCTACCTATTCTGGATTCCGCTTACTGTTTTGATTTTAGTATCCTTGTCATTCTTTATCGTCGGACAAAACTTGGCCGATGCCAGCGACCCACGTACACATAGATAGGAGGAGTAGATATGACATCAAATAACAATATTATTTTATCTGCTCAAGATATCGTAGTGGAATTTGACGTGCGCGATCGCGTACTGACAGCTATTCGTGGCGTATCGCTTGAGCTAGTAGAAGGTGAAGTGCTTGCCTTGGTTGGTGAGTCAGGTTCAGGGAAATCAGTTTTGACAAAGACGTTCACCGGAATGTTAGAAGATAATGGCCGTATTGCCCAAGGTTCGATTAAATACCGTGGTCAAGAATTGACAGATTTGAAATCGAATAAAGATTGGGAAAATATTCGTGGATCTAAGATCGCTACAATTTTCCAAGACCCAATGACAAGTTTGGACCCAATCAACACAATTGGTTCACAAATTACAGAAGTCATTATCAAACACCAAGGGAAAACAGCTAAAGAAGCCAAAGAAATGGCTTTGGACTATATGGAGAAAGTTGGAATTCCAGATGCTGAACGTCGTTTTGATGAGTATCCATTCCAATATTCAGGTGGGATGCGTCAACGGATCGTTATTGCCATCGCCTTGGCCTGCCGTCCAGATATCTTAATCTGTGACGAACCAACAACAGCCCTTGACGTAACCATTCAAGCGCAAATCATTGATTTGTTGAAATCCCTTCAAAAAGAATACCAATTTACAGTTATCTTTATCACCCACGACTTAGGTGTGGTTGCAAGTATTGCAGATAAAGTAGCCGTTATGTATGCTGGAGAAATTGTTGAGTTTGGTAAAGTAGAAGAAATTTTCTACGATCCAAAACATCCATACACATGGAGCTTGCTTTCAAGCTTGCCTCAATTGTCAACCTCAGATGGTGATCTTTACTCTATTCCAGGGACTCCACCATCATTGTATGCTCCAATTAAAGGAGATGCCTTCGCACTTCGTTCAGACTATGCGATGCAAATTGATTTTGAAGAAGAGGCACCTGCTTTCAAAGTAACCGATACTCACTGGGCTAAGACATGGTTGCTCCATCCAGATGCACCAACAGTTCATAAACCAGAAGTAATCGAAAACCTTCACGAAAAGATTGGCTCAAAAATGGGCTTCACTCAAATTACAGAATAGGAGGAAGGAAATGACTGAAAAATTAGTTGAAATTAAAGATTTAGAAATTTCCTTCGGTGAAGGAAGTAAAAAATTCGTTGCTGTAAAGAACGCCAACTTTTTCATTAATAAGGGAGAAACTTTCTCTCTTGTTGGTGAATCAGGAAGTGGTAAGACAACAATTGGGCGTGCGATCATCGGTTTGAATGATACAAGTGCTGGAGAAATTATTTATGACGGTCGCAAGATCAACGGAAAAAACTCTCATAGTGAAAAATCAGAGTTGATCCGTAAAATTCAAATGATCTTCCAAGACCCAGCAGCAAGTTTGAATGAACGTGCAACAGTTGATTATATTATCTCTGAAGGTTTGATCAACCACCATTTGTTTAACAGCGAAGAAGAACGTCAGGAAAAAGTAAAAAATATTATGCATGAAGTTGGGCTTCTAGCAGAACATTTGACACGTTATCCTCACGAATTCTCAGGTGGTCAACGTCAACGGATCGGTATTGCCCGTGCACTTGTCATGGAACCAGAATTTGTCATTGCAGATGAACCAATCTCAGCCCTTGACGTTTCAGTACGTGCGCAGGTCTTGAACCTTTTGAAAAAATTCCAAAGAGAATTAGGCTTGACCTACCTCTTTATCGCCCATGACTTGTCAGTTGTGCGCTTTATTTCTGACCGTATTGCAGTTATCTATAAAGGGGTTATTGTAGAAGTAGCAGAAACTGAAGAGCTATTTAACCACCCAATCCATCCGTACACGCAATCGCTTCTTTCAGCGGTCCCAATTCCAGATCCAATTCTAGAACGTAAAAAAGTTCTAAAAATCTACGATCCAGAACAACATGATTACTCGGAAGATAAACCACAAATGGTTGAAATTAAACCAGGTCATTATGTATGGGCTAACAAAGCTGAAGAAAACAAATACAGACAAGAATATAAATAGAGAGGATTCCCTCTCTATTTTCTTTATTACTTTCAAAAAAACATTCAAAAAAATAAAAAATTTTTTAAAAAAGTGTTGACAGTAAGGAGAGGTCATGATATACTAATATAGTTGTCGCGCGAGAGCGACAAAGACCTTTGAAAACTGAACAAGACGAACCAATGTGCAGGGC